>DASZMF010000171.1:0-4414 GCA_035552035.1 Candidatus Angelobacter sp. | reverse complement strand
CAAGAGTTCTTTAAGAACTTGCTGTCGTCGGGAACCTTAATAAAACTCGTTCAAGACTCCATATTCGTTGCCGAAGCAGCCCGCGATCTGATTTGGAACCATGATTTGGCTTTAAAAGGAATGGATGCGATTCATGTAGCTTCGGGCCTTGATGCTGGCTGCAAAGAGTTCCTAACTTTTGACACTGATATGTCAAACGATAAAACAGCCCAAAAGATAACAACGCTTAAGGGGATGGGGATGTCGGTTCGGAAACCATCCGAGACTTCGCTACTTCCGCCTCACTACAGACAAGACGTTCTACTTAAAAAATAGACATTCATTTCGTTTACTTGTTCTGACGGGATAATTACCCGGACACTGTCCCATTTCGTACTTGATTCGCCTTGTAAACCCGCCTATACTCTGGCAGCGCCCCAGGGTGTGGAGTGGAAACGGTCTTTGAAAACTTAGCCTTTGGCAATTAGCAGTTGGCAATTAGCCGAGCCAATAGCAATCAGCATTCAGCCGTCAGCAATCAGCAAAACGGACCTGAAACTTGAAGAGAAAGTGGCTTCGACAAGGTAGTCATAAGGCTGTTGAATGGCAATTGAGCTTTTGTTTGCAACAAAACGCCCTACCCCCGGGTGGGTCTGTGGCTGGTGAGAGCTATCGGCTGAGGGTCGCAAGGGGAAAAATGCTCCATGGATTCACACTGATTGCGGTGATGAAAGCAGCCTCAAAAGGACTTCGACCGCGCGGTCATCGCCCGGTCGAAATGTACTTTGACGTTTGTTTGCAACAAAACGTATATGCCGGGTGGGGCATCTGGCTGAAGGACATCAGCAGAGGGTCGCAAAAGATTGCCAGAATTGCCAAAACTGGTAATCGCCGGAAATTGAAAAACCAAAAGCAGGGTCCAATTTTCGCTCCATTTCAGGCCGTTACGGGGCCGTATGATCTAATGAGTTCAGGCCAGCAACGGCCCGCCTTACGGCGAAAGGTCTATAAAACTTATGGGATGGCTCGGCTCGATATTGCGCATGCTGGCGCCTATTGCCGTGGAACATGGCGGACAGGTGCTGCGAGACCAGCTTCGCTCGCGCGCAGCGGCGCAGGCACAAACCCAGCCGGAAGCGCCTGCTGGTCCAGATCCGGTACAGTTGCTGGCCGAAGATGTGGATCGACTCAAAGCCTATTCACTGGAGCTGAAGTCTGAGATTGAAACGCTTAACATCGGCGTTGCCGCGCGGGAAGAGCGTCTGCGCAAATGGCTGCTGGCGCTGTTGATCTGGAATGCCGTGCTGACGATTGGCCTGGTGGTGCTGGCGGTATTTGCCCTGCGCCGCTAATTTCTCTGGCGCATCTGTGAACTTATCTTTTCTACTCTGACCTCAGCGCCATCATGGGATCGATCCTGGTTGCGCGGCGTGCTGGTATATAGTTCGCGGCCAGTGCCACAACTATCAGTACAGCTGTGACAATCACAAACGTTGCCGGATCATTACTGCTTACGCCATATAGCAGGCCAGACATCAGCCGGCTCAGCAGCAGAGCGCCTGCTAATCCAACAGCGGCGCCGACTATCACCAACGCCATTCCCTGGCGAATCACCATGCGCAACACGGCTCCGGGGCGCGCGCCCAGCGTCATGCGGATACCGATTTCCTGTGTGCGCCGTGAAACCATGTAACTCATCACGCCATAGATACCAATGCCGGCCAGCACCAGCGCAGTGATGGCGAATCCGGTAAGCAGCAGCGCATAAAATCTTGGCTGAGAGTTGGAGTTGAAAACCACGTCGTCCATGGTCTGCACTTCGGCAACAGGAACATTGCGGTCCAGCGAATGAATCACGCCGGTTACGCTCGCTGCCTGCGCGGCTGGATCACCCGAGCAACGCATGACCAGCGTGAGATATTCAAAGTATGTCTGCTGGCCGGCGAGCAGGTCTCTACTCTGGAGGTAAGGAATAAACATCTGCGCGGTAGGCGGATCAGCCCAGTGGTCGCGCACCTCATTTTTCACCACGCCCACCACGGTTTTCCAGGAAGCAGTTTGCAGACCGCCGAGCGTCAAGCGTTTGCCCAGCGGGTCTTCTCCGGGCCACTGCTGCTGCGCCATAAATTCATTCACGATGACGACGTTCGGCGTGGAAAGATTGTCAGACTCTGTGACATCGCGGCCGTGCGCAAAAGGTATTCGCATGGTCTTGAAATATCCGGGATACACAACGCGATACGCTGCAGAGGCGCTTTCACCTGGCTTGGGCAGCGGTGTTCCTTCAGCATAAAAGCCAAGCACCCAGAGATCGCCGGCCAATGGAAGATGGTTGGTAGCACTCACTGATTCCATGCCTGGCAACGCGGTGGATTTTTCTATGACTTCATGGAAGAAGGCAGCACGGCGATCGGTATCGGCTTCGCGCGTTCCTGCCACGGAGACAATCATGGTCAGCACATGGTGCGGATCAAAACCTGGATTGATGGCCAGCAGAGCAGTGAGGCTGCGCACCATTAATCCAGCGCCAATCAAGAGGACCAACGCCAGCGCAAACTCTGAAGCCACCAATACGCTTCGCAAGCGATTGCGCAGAATACCTTCACTGCTGCCGCGCGCGCTGTCTTTGAGCGCATCATTCAACGCAGCGCGTGATGCCTGCCATGCTGGCGCGAGTCCGAACACTACTCCGGTGATGAGGGAAGCGAAGAGTACAAACAGCAGAACGCGAAAATCAAAACCAACGGTCTCAACGCGAGGGATATCCGACGGGCCAAGCGCTACCAGCAGGCGGATACCTGCAAATGCCACCAGCAATCCTGCGGCTGCGCCGAATAAAGCCAGCAGCAAACTTTCAGTGAGAAACTGGCGCAGCATGCGCCCGCGGCGCGCGCCCAAAGCAGAGCGCACAGCAATTTCTTTTTGCCGCGCGGCCGAGCGCGCCAGCAACATGTGCGCCACATTGGCGCAGGCAATCAGTAACACAAATCCCACCGCGCCCAGCAACACCAGCAACGCCGGACGCACATTGCCAATCACTTTTTCCTTGAGTGACACTACCGCCATATCACGGTTTGTTCCAGGATACTGCTGTTCCATCCGTGCCGTGATGGCAGACATTTCGGCTTGCGCCTGTTCCAGTGAAACACCGTTGCGCAGCCGGGCAAAGACACGCAGACTGTTACCGCCGCGATCGTCTGCACGCTGCTTAAGAGATAGGGGCGCCCAGAATTGACTCTTGGTGGCCCAGAAGGGCGCGAACTTGAATTCGCCAGGCATCACTCCCACAACCATGTGAGGCACGCCATCAAGGTTCACCGTTTTGCCAACGATACCTGCGTCACCTGCGAACCGGCGCTGCCACAAGCCATAGCTCAAAATAATTTCGTGCTCTTTGCCGGGCTCATCTTCTTCTTCAAGAAACATTCTTTCCAGCACTGGTTGCACTCCGAGCAAAGGCAGCATGTCATGCGTAATATGCAGTCCCGCCACTCGCTCCGGCGCGCTCTGGTCAGAAAGATTTGGCTCAAAGTATTCGGCAGCGGCCATCCGCGAGAAAACATGGTTCTCTTTTTGCCAGTCAAGAAAATTTGCCGGCGAAACCGGATCAATGCCGAGCCGCAGTATCACCGCCAGACGATCAGAGTCAGCGTAAGCCAGCGGCCGCAACAAGACGGCATTCACCACGCTAAAGACCGCTGTATTCGCGCCGATGCCCAGCGCCAGTGCAATCACCGCAACCGCTGTAAATCCTGGGTTGCGACGCATCGTCCGCAGGCCGTAATGCACGTCTTGAAGAAATTGCTCGAGCCATGTCCAGCCCCACGCCTCACGGCTCTTCTCTTGTATGCGCGTGGCATTGCCAAACCGCCGATGCGCTGCGGAGTGCGCGCTGTCGGCAGTCAGGCCGCGGTCCACATGCGCTTCCTCGCGCAACTTCAGATGCAGATTCATTTCATCCTGCATCTCCTGGTCGAAGCGGTCGCGGTGAAGCCATGTGGCAATCCGTCGTTTGATTTCTTTAAGCAGTTGCATTGTTGTTACCTCAGGCCGGTTGAATCACGCGGCCAATCGCCTGCATTACGCGCTTGTAGCGCGAGAGTTCGGTCTCCAGCTGTTTCTTTCCTGCCGCGGTAATCTTGTAATAGCGCGCGCGTCGATTGCCCGCGGTCACGCCCCACTCAGCCACCACCCAGCCTTTGAGCAGCATCCGCTGCAGCGCCGGATAGAGCGAGCCCTCTTCCACTTGCAGCACTTCTTCTGACAGTTTTTCAATTGCCGTGGCGATCTCATAGCCGTGCATCTCGCGGTTTCGCGCAAGTGTCTTTAAGATCAACATGTACAGTGTTCCGGGCGGTATCTCGTCTCGCGTGTTTCCCATGCTGGCATAGTTAGACTATGTCAGAGGCAGTTGGTTAGCAATACTTTTTATGCA
>DASZMF010000170.1:0-1919 GCA_035552035.1 Candidatus Angelobacter sp. | reverse complement strand
TTTCGGCATGAAGCGATGCAGCTCAGAATTGCGCAGCACCGCGCCCTCACCGCGCAGGGCCTCAGAGAGCAAAAAGCGCGGCGCATCTTTCACATAAAGCGCCGTGGGATGGAACTGAACAAACTCCATATCGCTGATCTCGGCTCCCACGCGGAAAGCCATCGCGATACCATCGGCCGTCGCCACCGCCGGATTCGTCGTGTTGCTGTAAACGTGGCCTGCGCCGCCCGTAGCCAAAAGCACCGCGCTGCTGTTTACGGTTTGCGCTGCGCCCGCGCCGGAGATCAGCTTCACCCCGCAAACGCGTCCTGCTTCCATCTGCAGGCTGGCGGTAAATTCAAATTCAGAGAACGAAATATTCTTGAGTGTGGCGGCCTTGGCATAGAGCGCGCGGCCAATCTCGCGGCCCGTGGAGTCTCCATGGGCATGCAGAATTCTGTCGCGGCTGTGGGCGGCTTCCCGCGTAAACGTGAGCCGCGTGCCTTTGCGGTCAAACTCCGTGCCCCACTCAATCAACTCCTGTATGCGCTCCGGCCCTTCTTCCACCAGAACGTGCGCGGCGTCCGCGCTCACAATGCCGTCGCCGGCGCTGATGGTGTCCTGCAGATGCAGGCTGATTTCGTCTTCGTCGCTCAGGGCAACGGCAATTCCGCCCTGCGCATACTGCGTGTTGGATTCGGTAAGCTCCTGCTTGGCCAGCACCAGAACGGTGCCGGCTTCAGCCAAAGTGATGGCCGCGCGCAGCCCGGCCACTCCGGCCCCAACTACCATGAAATCCACTTTTCCAGGGGGTTTAGACATAAGCTAATAAAATGTTAGCAAATAGTGAGGGCTTCAGCCCGTCCCCCAGGGCTGGCTAGCGAGACATCAACAGACAAAATCCGCCGGAGACACAGAGGCACGGAGAAAGGAATAGCAGAAAAATTTTGCCGCAGATTTGCGCAGATGAACGCGGATCAAGTGGAAGAGTTGTGTATCTCGCCCGTTAGAGACTGCAGCGCAAAGAAAAGCTCTAACGGTCGGTGGATCAATTCACTGTCTGGTAGTTGGCCAGAGTCAGCGTAAAACTCAGGAAAAAGATTCGGGCAAATTCCAGTCCCACCACCAGCACGGCGGCTTTAAGAACTGTCTTCCATCTGCTTGTGGCATAGACCCGGGGCAGAGCGCGCCATAGATACAGGAACAGCACCAGCATAAATATGCCAATCAGGGGCAGGTTCTGCCTGAAGCCAAAGCGGGCGTAATACAACCACATGAGGCATTCATACAAAAACGCAAACGAGAGCGTATGCAGAGAAAAGATGAGATGCTCAACAAAATACCTGCGCCAGTTCACCCGCCGCCAGGATCAGGGCAAAAACAATTACGTCACTCAGTTGGAACAATGAAACGTCGTGCTGCCAGTGCTCATTGAATCGCTCATACAGCATTTCTTTGCTGATGTGCTTTTGCTCGGCGACGCTTTCCAGGTTTTTCTCCAGACCATTTGCATTTCCACGGGTATAGGAGGCAGCATTAAAAACCCTTACGTCATACAAAGAGACGCCAGGCCGCGTGTAGAGAAAAAAACTGATGGCAAAAACGACCAGATACAGGCGCAACGGCGGAACATAACGTTGCTTGCGCCCGGCCAGATAGTCGGCGGTCAGCGTTCCTGGAGCAAAGATCAGCTTTTTGAGCGTGCGAAAGATCTTTGAATCAAAATGCGTGAGCTCATGAATGCCATGCCCAATAAAATGTTTCAGTGAGAGATCATGGGCGTCCGCCGGTTTTTCTCCGCAGACGTGGCAGTACTTGCCCACAAGCGATGTGTTGCATTCCGGGCAAGTTTGGTCAGTTGGCTGATGCGGTGATGGCGCGGTCACTTATGAGTTCCAGGGTTCGTTTGTAAGAACAGTTGCGATTCTAGCAGGTGCGTT
>DASZMF010000169.1:0-6588 GCA_035552035.1 Candidatus Angelobacter sp. | reverse complement strand
ACGCTGGTATTCACATTTCCCACCTTTATTCAATGTCTCGATTGTGCCTGCAAACAGCCTACAGTACAATCTCAGCCCACATGAGCACCAAGCCCTTAACGGCCAGAAGTCTGCTGCACAGCATTGTGCTCTCCAAGGGACGCATGGAGGCGCTCACAGACGGCATCTTTGCCATCGCCATGACGCTGCTGGTGCTGGAACTGAAGATCCCTGACTTGCCGAAGACAGCGAGCACCAGCGAGCTGCTGCAGAATATTGGCCATGAAGCGCCGGCCTTTTTCAGCTTCCTGGTTTCATTCCTTTATTGCGGGCTGCTCTGGGTGCTGCACCATCTGGCCATGCATTTTGTCCGGCACCTGCAGATTGCGCTGGTGTGGCTGAACCTGCTGTTCCTCATGTCTATTTCCGTCATGCCTTTTTCCTGCGGTTTGCTCGGACACTTTCTGCACAATCCTGCCGTGCAGGAAATTTATTTTGGAAACATGTTTGCCGCTGCCGCGCTGCTGGCCGTGCAGTGGCTGGTGGCAAAAAAGAAAAAATTGCTCAATGAAGATGAGCCACTCAAGACGCAGCTGATGGGCCAGCAGATTATTTTCTTTCCCGTGGCCTTGTGCGCGGCCATGGCGGCCGTGCACTTCATTAGTCCGCAGGCAGGCTTTTACGCCTTGACGGCTGTGCTGCTATCACTGCGCGTCGGACAAAGGATCTGGTTTCGCCGGCAGGCTATTCCTTGACGCCCTTTTTGCGAATCTCAATGTTCAAGCGCTTGATCTTCTGATTAAGCGTGGAGAGCGGAATATGGAAGCGCTCTGCGGCTTCCGTCTGGTTCCAGTTGCATTTCTCCAGCATATTCACAATCAGGCGGCGCTCGCAATCTTCAACGATTTCAAAGAGTGACGCGTCCGGACGATGCTCAAACATCTTGCCTTCTGAACCGCGGCCAACAATATGGTCAGGGATCAGCTCAATGCCCACCGTGGGGCCGTTGCAGAGCACTACAGCCCGTTCTATTACGTTTTCCAGCTCGCGCACGTTGCCCGGCCAGCCATAGTCCAGCAGAGGACGCAGCGCTTCCGGCGAGATGTTGATGGACGGCTTGCCATTCTCGCGCGAGAATTTTTCCAGAAAGCGGCTCACCAGCAGCGGAACATCTTCTTTGCGGCTGCGCAGCGGTGGCAGGTCAACGGTGATTACGTTCAGGCGATAGAAAAGGTCTTCGCGGAATTTGCCTTCCCGCACCAGCACATGCAGATCGATGTTGGTGGCGGCAATCACGCGCACATCGACTTGTAATTCATGAATGCCGCCCAGATGCATGAATTTGCGGTCCTGCAACACGCGCAGGATTTTTGCCTGCGTCTCCATGCTCATGGTGCCAATTTCATCCAGAAAGAGCGTGCCTGTGTCGGCAACTTCAAACAGGCCTTTTTTGGACGAGATGGCGCTGGTGAACGCGCCTTTTACGTGTCCGAATAGCGTTGACTCCAGCAGGTCCGCCGGCATGGAGCCGGTATTCACCGGCACAAAAGGATTGTTCTTGCGCGTGGAGTTGGCGTGGATGGCCTTGGCAATCAGCTCCTTGCCGGTGCCGCTTTCTCCCTGGATCAAAACAGTGGAGCGGCTGGGCGCAACCTGGCCTACCAGATCAAAAATCTTGAGCATGATGTCAGACTTGCCGACGATATGCTCAAAGCTGTAGCGCTGCTTCAACGCGCGCTTGAGCTGCTCATTTTCTTCTTCCACACGGCGGCGCGAAACGGACGCGCGCACATCTGCCAGCAGTTTTTCGTTGTCCCAGGGCTTCTGGATAAAGTTGGTGGCGCCCTGCTGCATGGCGCGCACGGCATTATCAAGCGTGCCGTATGCGGTAATCATGATCACAGCCAGCTGCGAATCGCGCGAGCGGATGTCCGCCAGAATCTCCAGCCCATTGCGATCAGGCAAGGCAAAGTCGAGTAGCACCAAATCGAAGGTTTGCTCGCTCAGGCGGGCGAGTCCATCTTCACCGGTTTCCGCCGATTCCACCGTGTACCCTTCAAATTCCAGAAGTGTTTCCAGCGATTCGCGGATCGCGGCTTCGTCATCGATAATCAAAATGGAGCCGGCACTTACGGCGTCGGTCCGGGGGCGAGTTAAGACCGCAGCTTCAGACATTGACTGCCTTTCTCATGGGAAATTCCAGTTGAAACTTTGTTCCCTGTCCAGGTTTAGAGTCCACGCGGATCTTGCCTGCGTGCTCTTGAATGATTCCGTAGCTCACGGAGAGGCCCAGACCCGTGCCGCGCGACTGTCCTTCACGCGGGGCATTCTTGGTGGTAAAGAACGGGTCGTAAATTTTGCTGATGTGCTCCGGCGCAATGCCGGCGCCACTGTCACTGATGTTGACCTGAACGGCGTCACCATTGGCCGTGCTGATGTGAAGCGTTCCGCCTTTGCCGGCCATGGCGTCTTTGGCGTTGAGAAACAGATTCAGGAAAACCTGTTGCAGCTTGCCGGAGTTGCCATGGATCATCGGCAGGCCGGTGTAAAGTTCTGTCTCAACTTTGATGTGCGAAATTTTCAGCTGATGCTCGAGCAGCGTCAGCGTTTCGGTGATGATCTTATTGAGATCAATGGCGCTGAACTCGGTGGCGCTGGTGCGCGAGAAATTCAGCAGGTTGTTAACAATCTCTGACGCGCGAAAGGTCTGGCGCGTGATTTTCTCCAGTAGCGGAGAAAGCCGCTCATCGCCGCTGATCTGCTTGGTCAGCATCTGCGCATAGCTGGAGATGACCGCCAGCGGCGTATTCACTTCATGCGCCACGCCGGCAGCCAGCAATCCGATAGACGACATCTTCTCTGCCTGGCTCAACTGTGATTCCAACTCCATACGTTCTGTGATGTCATCCACAATAATGAGGCGGCCAATCACGTTGAATTTTCTGGTGACCAGAGGAGCAATGGCCACGTTGGCAATGCGCGTGTCTCCGGCGCGCGTGTTCAAGCGGAATTTATAAAGGTTGTGAATGCCCGGGTTCTGCCGCACACGGTAAAACTCTTCCATGAACGCCGAAGGGAAAACCTCACTCAGCCGTTCACCCAGCACCTGCGAACGCGGCATGGCATACATAACTTCCATCTGGGAGTTCCAGGATTCAATACGATCTTCCAGATCAACAGCCAAAACGCCGACGCTGATGGATTCGACGATATTTTCATTGAAGTCTTTCAGCCGCTCATACTCGCTGGCCTTCTGCTCCAGCGATGCATAGAGCCGCGCATTCTGGATGGCAATGCCCATGTAACCTGCGAGCGTTTCCAGCAGCTCAACGTCTTCACTTGAGAGGAACTCGCCGGCCATGGTTTTACCCAGGCCCATCACGGCGATAGTCCGCCCCTGCACCGTGCAGGGAATGTAGTAGTTCAAATTCAGCTTGGCGATAGTCTCGCGCGCCGTCACGCTCTCTTGCAGAGCCTTGCGTGTGTTGTCAAAGAAGATGTGTCCGGCATATTGCTCGGGCCGTTCGACCACCAGAAAGCTGAGATCGAGTATGCCGTTGTAACTGATGCCGAAAGATTTCTCCATCACAAAGTCGTGGGCATTTTCGTCCGTGGCCAGGAAGATGGCGATGCGATCCACCAGCAGCGTACGCGAGAGACGATCAATCACTGAGGTGAGCTGCGCGCTCAAGTCAGTTTCAGAGCTGAGCTCGCGGCCAAACTCAATCAGCGTGCGGCGATAGTCATACCGCTTGCGATAAAAAAAGCGATCCACCCGGACCTGGAACCAGTTTTTGAGCGGCTCAAAAATCAAGGCGGTAATAATGATCACCGCGATCAGGCCAAAAGTTCCTGTGCCCGGATACTTGGTGGTGATGGAGCCGGCAAGGCTTCCGATCCCAACAAAATATGCGCCAACAATGGCAGCGGTAGCCAGCGTGTAAGAGACGCCGCGCTTGAAAACAATGTCCACGTCCATCAAGCGGTATCGGACGATGGCATAACCCCACGTAACCGGCAGGAAGACCAGCGAGAGCACTGAAATCTTCATGAGCGACGTAGGCAGCGCTCCGGCGATGTACGGGATCACGTAAAACAGCGTGTAAGGGCCAATGGCCAGAACGGTGCCGCGGGATATCCACTTGAGCTGTTGTTGTTGCAGCGGCGTGTGGGCGCGTTTGTAGCGGCGCCACAGGATCACGGCGGCAGAGGCAAAATAGAGCGTCTGATAGACCATTTCCAGGCGGTCAAGGTTCCAGCGCAGTGATTCAGTGAATTCTAAAAATGCGATGGCCGCCAGTTGCATGCCCAGCAGCGCGGCTCCCGGCACATAGGCCAGGACAATGGTCCCCGGATACCTTGCCAGCAACCGGCGCGGCCGTGGGAAGGTCAGGGCAAAGTGCAGGAACAGCGCAGGCTGCAAGAGCCACGCAACAATGCTGGACCAGTAAATCGCCTGGTCAAACGCATTCAGCTTCCCGGTGTAATGGAAGGCGTACAACACAAATGAGACGAGGCAAAACAGATAAAAGTGCGTGGATTTGGGGGCCGTCCAGCGCCGAAAAAGCACGTAGAGGCCGATGCCCAGATAGATCAGGGCGATCAGCCGCTGCCCCAGCTTCATGGAATTATCCGCCGGCACTGGAATCACCGGACCAACTTCCACGTTCACGCCATGGCGGTTTAAAAGATAGGTCGCGCGGGAATAGACGCCGCTGCGATAGAGATATTTTTCAAACTCAATAATGTTCTTGATTGTCTTGTCTGCGGGCAGGCCGTTGACCCGCAATAGCTGATCGCCAACTTTGATTCCAGCTTTGTCTGCCGGTCCGTTGGGAATAACACCTTTGGCCAGCAGAGCGCCATGGTCTTCCTTCCACCAGGCGCCATCGGTTGCCGTTACGTACTCCTGCTCTTTTTGCCAGTTAATAACGGCAAATACGACCGTGGTGGCCGTGAGCAACGCCAGTGCGATGGCTGAAAACCGGGTTAGGGAATCTTTGCGCATCCGCTTGCTTCCAAGACTCTCTGCCGCCCGCTTGGGACTTTGCGCGGGCCTACCAGATTGAAGCAACTGTGATGCCATGGAGTGTTCCCTGCCCTACCGAATAAACACCTTGTTTACTTGAGCTTACAAAATTATAGATAGATTCCAAGGCAAATACTACTGAAATTGGAATCTAGATGTGATTTTATGTATTTATGGGTTGATATGACGTTTCGGAGGGGTAAACAGGCGCTAAAGACGTAAAAAAATTGCGGAACCTCTTGGATGAGTCCCGCAATTTGTAGTGACAGAGGCGAATAACATTTAATTTGAATGATGCGCTCAAAAGCGGGTTGTCTTGCAAAATAAGCCGTCCCGTAAAATAAGTGTCCCGCGGAATTTATGGAAATGCCCACAAACAATATCGAGAGCCATGCGCTTGAAGTGGATGGAGAACAGCTCCGCTTTCTGCAATCCGGCTGTGGTCCGCCACTTCTCCTGCTGCATGGATTGCTGGGCGGATCGTTCTGCTGGCGCTTGAATCTGACTGCCCTGTCCCAGCGGCATACCGTTTTGGCCGTGGATTTTCCAGGCTTTGGCGAACACGATGCCTCGCGCCATTCGGATTGCAGCATGCAAACCCAGGCGGCGCGGCTGACTGCCATGCTGGAAAAACTTGGCCTGCAATCAGTGGATGTGATTGGCTCCTCCTGGGGCGGAGCGGTCGCCATGCTTTTTGCTGCCAGCTGCCAGAAGGTGCGTTCCATGGTGCTGGCAGCGCCCGTAAATCCGTGGTCAGGCCTTGGCATGGGACGCATACGCTTCTTCACTGGACGCCTCGGCAAAACTCTGCTTCCGCTGATACTGCCTGCCTCGCGTCCAGTGCACAAAACGGCGATCGAACGTATGTATGGCGACTCCAAACGTATCCCCTCCGGCACAGTGGATGGCTATTCAGCCCGGCTGCTGCGGCCAGGCCGGGCGCATAACATCCTGAACGCCATGGGCCACTGGGAAAAAGACTTAACGGCGTTACGCGCGGCCATCCCGCGGATAAAAGCCCGCACTCTGCTGATTTGGGGAACCCGTGACGGCGCTGTGGACATGAAATCATCTGAACCTCTTAAGGCTGCGCTGCCTGGAAGCAAACTAGAGATCATCGAAGGAGCGGGTCATCTGCCCTTCGAGGAAACTCCGGAAATCTTCAACCGGCTGGTGCTGGAATTTCTTGAAAAAGCCTCCTCAAATCAGCACGACACTAAGACACTTTAGGCACTACCCGGATTTTCTCCGGTTGTGCCACACTAGGGCTGGGAAAAGCCAGATTTCGTGCATAGTGTTAACGTGCATTAGGTCAACGTCCATTGCGTTCCTTGAAATCGGGTTCTTGAATATGGGTTGCTAATAAACGATGCGTGAGCACCTAAAGTCGATGTGGCAGAGCGTTGACCGCGAAGCCTGGCAGCGGTTTTTTATGGCCGTGGCTGGACTCGGTCTGGCCTTTACCGCAGCGGTATTTTCGTCCGTGGCACGCGAGCGCGGCAATGCTGTGGTTACAGCTATCTTTGCGCTGTCTGCGCTGTTTCTGGCCGCGATTGTCGGCCTGCTCACCGTTCCTTTCC
>DASZMF010000168.1:0-6176 GCA_035552035.1 Candidatus Angelobacter sp. | reverse complement strand
TTTGGTGGGTAGGTTTGTTGGGTAAGTTGCACAGACCGATGAGTGATAGGGAAAAACAATCTGGAGTTTCGGCGATTGTGCTGGCGGCCGGCATGTCTCGACGCATGGGCACGCCTAAACAGTTGCTCCGTCTGGCCGGCGAGACGATCTTAGAACACACGCTGAAAAATGTGCGTGCATCGAACGTGAGTGAGATTGTACTGGTGCTGGGACATGCCGCGGAGAGCGTGGAGAAAGAAATTTCCACGGAGCGCGTGAAGATTGTGCGCAATCAGGATTATCAGCAGGGCATGGGCACGTCACTGCGCACGGGGCTGGCCGCTGTGGATGCCAGCGCGAGCGCGGCGCTGATTGTGCTGGCCGATCAGCCTTTTGTCAGGCCGGAGACGATCAATCAGTTGATTGCGTGCCATCAGAATGTAAACCAGGATGTAAACGAAGAAGAAAAGCCGCAGATTGTTATTCCGGTTTTTAACGGTTTTCGCGGGAACCCGGTGCTGCTGGACCGTTCGGTGTTTGCGGAGTTGCAAAGTTTGACTGGCGATGTTGGCTGCCGCGCGATTTTCGGCAACCACACGGAGAATATTCGTAAGCTGGCGGTCGAGGATATCGGCGTGCTGCTGGATATCGACAGCCAGGAGGAATATAAAAAGTTTGAAAGCGCGGAAGCAGGGAAGCCGAATGAATCGGGCAGTTCCAAGCTCACGCCGCTGGAGAGCCGGGCCGATCTGCCTGCGGACAGACCAGAGCTGATTATTGGTGGTCGCGATGCCGTGGCGCAAGCGCTGGCGAAGTTTGGACATTTATTGAATTTCAACGTCACGATAGTTGATCCGCTGCTTGCGCTGGCAGAGATGCCGGACGCGGACCGGATTCTTCATGTCCTTGATTTCTCATTGTTGCCGCAGGCCGCGGATCGCTATGTTGTGGTCGCCAGCCGAGGGCTCTTTGACGAAGAGGCAATCGAACAAGCTTTGCGTACAAGCGCTGCTTATGTGGCGCTGCTGGCCAATAAGAAGCGAGCTGACGACGTGACGCGCAGTTTGCGTGCGAAATCGATTGCGGAAGAGAAGCTAAGCGAAGAGAAGCTAAGCAGTATGCGTGCGCCGGCGGGGTTGAATATTGGTGCGGAGAGCGCGGAAGAGATTGCGCTGAGCATTATGGCGGAGATTGTGGCTGTGCGCCACAAAGCGCGGCAGTAGCGCAGCTTATTTCACATCACGTTATTTTACGTCGCATTGACGGATAGTTTTATCGGAACTGCCGGCGCGAGCGGGCTCGGCTTCACTGGTGTGCACCACATCTTTGCGGGCGATGGCCCTGCCACCGCGACGCAGAGCCACAATCTGGCTCATAATGCTGAGCGCAATTTCTTCAGGACCGGCGGCACCAAGGTCAAGCCCGGCAGGAGCCCAGACGCGTTCAACTTTTTCAGTGCTGACACCTTCAGCCAGCAGATAATCCAGCACCAGTCTCGATCGATGTGCGCTGGCGATCAACGCAACGTACGCTGCTTCGCCATCCAAAGCTCGTTGCAGCCAGATGTGATCGTTTTTGTGGAGCGTGGCAATCACTACATAGGTATTGGAGCCGAAGGAGATTTCAGCGACGTTGAAATCTGTATCGATAATGCGCTGGGCGTCAGGAAAATTTTCGCGGGCGGCGGAAGGATCATGGACGGTCACGGCGAAGTTCATCAGGTGGCCGATGCGGGCGAGCGTTTCCGCAATGCGTCCGTGGCCGGCGATGACCAGTTCGGGTTGAGGCAGAACTGGTTCGATATAAACATCCATCATTCCTCCGCAGGGCATGCCCACGCCCAGGACTTCATCCTGCATATCGAGCGTAATGAGCTCTGGAGTTTCTGTGCGCATGCAGCGCAGGGCCTCACTGCGGACAGCGCTTTCCGCGCAGCCGCCGCCCACCCAGCCCATCACGATTTTGCCTTGGGAATCAATCAGCGCCTTGGAGCCGCGCTTGGCGGAAGAGGAGCCTTCCACGCGGACGACCGTCGCGATGGCAAAGGGTTGGTGCTGGGCCTCAAATTCGGCCGCTTTGGAATAGAGATCCATGGAAAGCTTCTGCGGGTATCATATGCCGCTCATCCGTTGACTTCAATGAAATCCGGCTGCACGGCGCAACTTTACAAAGCTAAATGGCCAAAAGCTTTGCATGCCACGGTGGCTAGTGGTATAAGGGAATCACTTCCCGAATAGCGTGTTTTTCGATCCTAGCTATTTGATATTTTGATGTTGAAAGAGGTGGAACATGATACCGCCAGCTTTCGAATATCTTCGGCCCAAGACACTTCCTGAAGCCGTGGCAATGCTGCAACAACATGGAGACGACGCCAAGATACTGAGCGGCGGACAAAGTCTTATCCCCATGATGAAGCTGCGCCTGGCGCGGCCAAGCCATTTAATTGATATCAACCGAGTCACCGGACTTTCTTATGTGAAAGAAGACGGCGGGTTCCTGAAGATTGGCGGCCTTACGCGCGAATCTGAGCTGGAAGCTGCTGAGTTGATTCGCAAGAAATATCCTCTATTGCTGGATACGGCGACAGTAATTGCCGATCCGCAGGTGCGGAACATGGCGACGGTTGGCGGGAACCTGGCTCACGGCGATCCGGCGAATGATCATCCGGCAACCATGCTGGCCATGGGAGCGCAGGTTGTAGCCACTGGCGCTAAAGGCGAACGGGTAATTGCGATTGACGATTTCTTTGTCTCGCTCTTTACCACCGCGCTGGAGCACGATGAGATTCTTACGGAAATTCGCATCCCAATTCCTCCGCCGAAGAGCGGTGGCGCTTATGTGAAGCTGGAGCGCAAGGTGGGTGATTTTGCCACGGCTGCCACGGCTGTCCAACTCACGCTGGATGCCAGCGGCGCTATACAGAAGATTGGTATTGGACTGACGAACGCCGGCGGCACACCACTGCGGGCAAAGCGCGCTGAAGACATACTGCGTGGCAAGAAGCCAGATGCGGCTCTCATCGGACAGGCAGCGCAGGCGGCGTCTGACGATGCGCAGCCCAGCGCAGATCTGCGTGGTCCGGCAGCTTACAAAAAGGGTCTTATTAAAGAATTAACCAAGCGTGCGCTCACTCGCGCGTTGGAGCGGGCCGGCAAATAAGCAGTTCCCAGCAAGCAGACGGAGGACAAGACGCGATGGCGAAGAAGGAACTGGTCAACTTAAAGATCAATGGCAAACAACGCGAGGCTGCGGCGGAGTCACGATTGCTGCTGGTGCATTTTATCCGCGAGCAACTTGGGCTTACGGGGACGCACATTGGCTGTGACACGAGCAATTGTGGCGCCTGCACTGTGCTCTTGAACGGGAAGACAGTGAAGTCCTGCACCATGTTTGCCGTGCAGGCCGATGGCGCAGAGATCATGACCGTGGAAGGCTTACCCAGCAATGGTGCGCTGCATCCGTTGCAGGAAGGCTTTAAAGAAGAGCATGCGCTGCAATGCGGTTTCTGTACCTCGGGCATGCTGATCTCGTCGTATGCGCTGCTGCAGAAAAATCCTAATCCCAGTGAAGAAGAAATACGCTGGGGCATCTCCGGCAATCTGTGCCGCTGTACGGGATACCAGAACATTGTGAAGGCCGTCCAGTTCGCATCTAACAAAATTGCGCAAGGGGAGCAAAAATAATGTCAACGCAAAATCCAAACCCCGGAATGGTCGAGTTGGAAAAGACCAGCCCAGAAATCAGCGGCATGGGACACAAGATGAAGCGCAAGGAAGATTCGCGCTTCATACAGGGCCGCGGCAACTACGTTGACGACGTAAATCTGCCGCACATGGTTTATGGTTGCATGGTTCGCAGCCCTTATGCGCACGCACGGTTGAAGAGCATTAACTCTGACGCGGCCAAAAAACTGCCTGGAGTGCTCGCTGTGATTACGGGTGAAGACCTGGCTAAATCGAACCTGGCCTGGATGCCGACTCTATTCTTTGACAAGCAGATGGTCCTGGCTACCGGCAAAGTTTTGTTTCAGGCGCAGGAAGTCGCGTTTGTTGTTGCGGAAGATCGTTACATCGCAGCAGACGCCGCTGAACTGGTGGAAGTTGAGTATGAAGAGCTGCCAGTGCTGGTGGATCCGCACAAATCCATGGACGCAGATGCTCCCCTTTTGCGCGAGGACCGCGAGCAAAAGGACAATCACATCTTCCATTGGGAAGTAGGCGACAAGAACGCAACCGACAAAGCGTTTAAGGATTCTGAAGTCAGCTCGAAGGTGCATGCGGTATTTCAGCGCTGCCATCCAGTGCCGCTGGAGACATGCGGCTGTGTAGCGGATTACAACACGGCTACAGAACGGCTGACGGTTTATTTGACCTCGCAGGCGCCGCACGCGCATCGAACGTTGTTTGCGCTGGTGGGCGGTATTCCGGAGCAGAATATCCGCGTGGTCTCTCCGGACATTGGCGGCGGTTTTGGCAACAAGGTACCGATCTATCCCGGCTATGTTTGCGCCGTGGTGGCGTCACTCACGCTGGGTGTGCCGGTGAAATGGATTGAGACGCGCTCCGAGAATCTGCAATCCACGGGCTTTGCCCGCGACTACCACATGACAGCAGAGTTGGCAGCAGACAAAGAAGGCAAGATCAAAGCCATGCGCGTGAAGACGCTGGCTGATCATGGCGCTTTCAACGGCGCTGCGCAGCCCACAAAATTTCCCGCCGGACTTTTCAGCGTATGCACCGGTTCGTATGACTATCCGGCGGCGTTCTGCGAAGTGGATGGCGTGTACACAAACAAGGCGCCGGGCGGAGTTGCTTACAGATGCTCTTTCCGCATTACGGAAGCGGCGTATTTGATTGAGCGCGCGGTGGACGTGCTGGCGCTGGATCTAAAGATGGATCCGGCAGAGCTGCGCCGCAAGAACTTTATTCAGCCGAATCAGTTTCCGTATGCCACGCCGCTGGGTTGGACCTACGACAGCGGCAACTATGAAGGCGCGCTGGACAAAGCGCTGAACATGGTCAGCTACAAAGAGTTGCGCAAAGAGCAGGAAGAGAAGCGCAAACGAGGCGAGCTGATGGGGATTGGTCTCTCCAGCTTTACTGAGGCTGTGGGCGCGGGGCCAGCGCATACATTTGATATTGCCGGCATCAAGATGTTTGATAGCGCGGAGATTCGGATACATCCCACGGGCAAGGCAATTTGCCGTATGGGAACCAAGAGTCAGGGGCAGGGTCACGAAACTACTTATGCGCAGATTGTGGCGCAGGAGCTGGGCATTCCGGCTAAAGATGTCATCGTGGAAGAAGGCGATACAGACACCGCGCCTTACGGCCTGGGCACGTATGCCAGCCGCAGTACGCCGACCTCTGGCGCGGCCACAGCGATGGCAGCAAGAAAGATTCGCGACAAGGCAAAGAAGATTGCGGCGTTTCTGCTGGAGGCCAGCGAAGAAGATCTGGAATGGGAACCCGGAAAGTTTTTTGTGAAAGGCGCGCCGAGCAAATCGAAGACGATCCAGGACATTGCGTTTGCGGCTTACACGAATATTCCGCCGGGGCTGGAAGCTGGATTGGAAGCGGTGAATTATTACGATCCGCCGAATCTTACTTTCCCATTCGGAACATATATTGCCGTGGTGGATATCGACAAAGACACGGGAGAAATTAAGGTCCGCAAATTTGTGGCAGTGGACGATTGCGGCAATGTGATTAATCCGATGATTGTGGAAGGGCAGATTCACGGCGGCCTGACGGAAGGGCTGGCGATCGCCTTCATGCAGATCATCGACTATGACGAGAGTGGCAACGTTTCTGGCGGAACTTTGATGGACTATCTCGTGCCAACTGCAGTCGAGACGCCGCATTGGGACACGGGGCTTACATGCACGCCGTCGCCACATCATCCGTTTGGCGCGAAGGGCGTGGGCGAATCACCGAACGTGGGCTCGCCGGCGGCATTCGTCAACGCAGTAGTGGATGCGCTTTCACATCTGGGCGTGCGGCACATTGATATGCCGATCACGCCGTGGAAGGTCTGGAACATCCTTAAAGAAAAGGGAGTCACGGGTTAAGCATGGCTGTCATTATTGCAAAGACATTCCGGGTGGACGAGCCCGCGGAAAAAGTGTGGGCGCTGCTGAGTGATCCCCGGAAGGTGGCCACGTGCGTGCCCGGCGCGCAGATCACCGAACAAGTGGA
>DASZMF010000167.1:0-2461 GCA_035552035.1 Candidatus Angelobacter sp. | reverse complement strand
TTCCCATCTTTACCCGGTCCGGACCAGGCCATCGCCCCGCCGGGTTTCAGGTCTATCTCAAAGTCCGCGCCCATAAAGATCTTCTGGTTCGCCTCTTTGGAAACGAACCCATCCCAGACCTTCTCCGCAGATGCGGCAATGTAATAAGTAAAAATCAGCGGTGCTTTCGCCATAAAATCCTCCAGGCATTTCTAGGGCATATCAGACGCGATGATGAGCGACCAGAACTCCAGGTCGATCTCACCATTATTCTTGCTCTTGATTGCCTGCAGGCTCTTCTCGCATTCCTCTGCTGAGAGCGGGTTCTCTTCCAGTTGAACTGGAGTCTCTCGCCCCACTGAAAGCTTTTGCACAATCTTAAGCGCAAATCCAAAGGCATCCAATGACGCAGCTATGGTACGTGGGTTCCAGAATCCCTCTCCGGGCATATCTGTCATCACCGCCAGAGCAGGAGTGCCCGTATCCAGAATCAAAGGATCGCCGCTCAGCGTGTCATCGCCGATAACGATCCATTTGGCATTCCATGATCCGGCCGCACCATCACAAAGGGACTCGCCCTGCGGATCGCGGGAGTATCCGACCTGAGCCTGATCAATTTCGTCAGGCGAGTAAAGCTTCAGCCCACCATAGCCAAAACTAACCTCTTGAAAAGCGAGCGCTTTGAACCATTCTGAATATATCTTTGGAATCATCGGTCTCTCAGTAAATACCAGATGCGCCCCTAGCTAGTCTTCCCTTTCACTCGCAGCCCGGCGCGCTCTTCCAAAAGCATAATCGTCGCCGCGTAATCCAGATCGCCATGGCCGTCTTTGGTGGCTTCTTCGTAGATCTCGTCGATCTTCGTCAGGCCGGGCAGGTCAACGCCGTTTTCCTTGGCTGCGTCCATCATCAGGTGCATGTCTTTGTGCATCAGCTTGAGGGGAAAGTTAGGCGTGTAATCCTGGTTGAGGATGAACGGCTTTTTGTATTCGGCCACGCCGGATTTGATCATGGACGATTCAATCAGCTCAAACATCTTCTCTACCGGCACGCCAAGTTTTTTGGCCAGCGTAAGGCTTTCGCACAGGCCTTCATAGATAAAGACGATGTTCATGTTCTGGGCCAGCTTGGCGGAGAGGCCTTTGCCGTTGTCGCCCATGTGGATGACCTTTTTTGCCAGGGCGCGGAGCAATGGTTCAACGCGTTCAATGTTGTGCGCCTGGCCGCCGATCATAAAGATCAGCTGGCCGCTTTCGGCGGCAATCTTTGATCCAGTCACGGGAGCGTCAAGAAATTCGCAGCCTTTTTCCTGCAGATTTTCCATGAAGAGCAGGCTGGCGGAAGGCGAGATGGTGCTGGAATCCACCACCACGGTGCCGCTGGCAAGGCCTTCAATAGCGCCTCCGGGACCAAACAAGACGGACTGCACAGCCTTGGTATCTGAAACGCAGACCCAGACCGCGTCTTTATCCTTGGCAGCCTCAGCGGGCGTGGCTGCGGTTTTGGCCCCTTCGACTTCGCGGGGCGTACGGTTCCAAACGGTGACATCGTGACCGGCTTTGACCAGATTCGCGGCCATGGGCCGTCCCATGATTCCAAGACCTAAGAAGGCTACACGCATGTTTGGCATTAAAATTGGTAAAGGTGGAGTGCGTCAAGTGGTTTAGTAAGCAGCATTCAGCAATCAGCAGTCGGCACTCAGAGCCGGAAGCATGTGGTGCCTAATTGAATGCTCTGCTGCCCCCAACGCTTTTGTGCTAAGGATTTTCCTAACATTTGCCAAACCATAGCATGGCTGAATGCTGATTGCTGACGGGCTGAATGCTGCTTCCGGGTGATAAAATCTTTTGTTCGCCCGAATCAGTACCAGAAGGACTCTTTGCAATGTCGAATACCGCTACGCAGACCACACCACCGCCGCAACCGCTGGTCGCCCTTACCGACGACGAAAATTTGTTTCGCGATAACATTCGCCAATTTGCCGACCAGGCACTGCGTCCCAAGGTCCGCGAGATGGACGAAAAAGGCGTCTTTGAGCGCGCGCTGA
The DNA here is from genome assembly GCA_035552035.1 of Candidatus Angelobacter sp. Classification (GTDB taxonomy): domain Bacteria; phylum Acidobacteriota; class Terriglobia; order Terriglobales; family Acidobacteriaceae; genus Angelobacter. Next base: position 435 of record DASZMF010000167.1, on the reverse strand, counting down.
TTGATCAGTTTTTTTCTCTCGGACTCATGGGAATTGAGGTGCCGGAGCAATATGGCGGCGCGGGCGGAAGTTTTTTTGAGGCGATCCTGGCGGTGGAAGAGATTTCCCGCGTTGACCCTTCCGCCGGCGTGATTGTGGATGTGCAGAACACGCTGGTGAATAACGCTCTGATGCACTGGACCACGGAAGAACAGAAGCGCCGCTTTCTGCCCAAGATGGCCAGTGACACCGTGGGTGCTTATGCGCTGAGCGAGGCTTCGTCCGGTTCAGATGCGTTTGCCATGCAGACGCGCGCCACGCTCAAAGGCAGTGACTACGTCATTAACGGCCGCAAGCTATGGATCACCAACAGCAAAGAGGCTGGCGTATTTATTTTATTTGCCACGCTTGATCCGGCGGCGGGATACAAGGGCATTACGGCTTTCATTATTGAAA
>DASZMF010000166.1:0-8352 GCA_035552035.1 Candidatus Angelobacter sp. | reverse complement strand
GCTGGTGTGGCTTGGTTTTTTTCGGAGGTAGCCATTGACTGGTCCTCTTATCTGGTGTGGGCAGACGAATTTTACAATGGTCTGTGGATTTTTGTTGCTGTGCGTGCGCATTTCTTGGAACCCAGGTAGCCGAAATAACAGGGAACTCCCACGCTCAAGCTCTCGTATTTCTAGAACGAGGGCAAACGCCAATGTCACCCATGCTGCTGTTCCACATCTGTGCTGGGACTCTAGGCGTAATCTCGGGTGCCGTGGCTGTCTCTTTTCGTAAAGGCTCGCGCTGGCATCGCCGTTCGGGAATCGTATTTGCCATCGCCATGCTCAGCCTGGGTGCCAGCGGCGCATATATGGCGTCCATGAAATTCCAGCCGGGTAACATTCTGGGCGGCACGCTCACCTTTTATCTCACAGCAACCGCGTGGATGGCCGTCCGGCGCAAGAACCGTGGAACTGCCATCTTAAATTGGGCTGCGCTGCTCGTTGCCGTGGCCGTCGCAATGACTGAGATCACCTTCGGCCTTCAGGCCCACTACAGCCCCACCGGAACGAAATTTGGATATCCGCCAGCACCGTTTCTCATCTTTGGCGCTGTGGCCCTGCTTGCCGCAGCGGGTGACATTCGCCTGCTCGTCCGCGGAGGCATCTCGGGCACACCCCGTCTCGCGCGGCATCTCTGGCGCATGTGCTTCGCCTGGTTCATCGCCTCAGCGTCCATATTTTTCGCCCGACCGCATCTGTTCCCGGTGATCTTCCGCACCTCAGGCCTGCTTATTTTCCTGAGCGTCCTGCCACTGATCTTGATGATCTTCTGGCTGATCCGTATCCGCGTTGCCAAAGCCTACAAGGCAAAATCCATTCCACGCATAGCCGATGCTTACTCCGTGCGGACATAGTTTAACGATCTGGTTTGGCCTCTGGTTTGTATCAGGGCACGGATTTATCCGTGCCGTAAGGCTCAAAATTAAACGGGCTTCAGCCCGTGCAGGTTGGAAATCGAGAACAAAATCCTCTTCTGTTATTTCGCCAGATGCAATCCAATGAGCATGGCAGGATAAACGAATGACGCCTAAGCGCCGCTAGGCGCGTATGAAAATAGCCCGGCACGTTTCCGAAGGCGCGCCTGCGCGCTGAGGAATAAGTGCCGGGAAAGGGAAAGAAAAGAATAAATCCTTCCTCTCTGCCGAAGGCCCGCGCGCAGCCGCAGGCGAAGAGCGCGTGAACCCCATACAATATTTCCACCCCTCATTCGTCTACAACCATAGATGAAGCAAGCAGCGAGTCTGGAGCGCATGGCACCGGATCAGGACCAGCGAATTTCCGATGTAGTCACGCGGGAGCAATCGCGTCTGCGCAATTTCATTCGCCGGCGCGTGCCTGATTCGCGTGACGCCGAAGACATTCTGCAGGAGGTCTTCTATGAACTGGTGGAAGCCAACCGCCTGCTGATGCCCATTGGGCACGTTACCGGCTGGCTGTTTCGCGTGGCGCGCAATCGCATCACCGATCTCTTCCGTAAGAAGAAGCCAGACTCGTTGAGCGACGCGGAGATTGAAGGTCAGGACGGCGAACTGCTGCGCATTGAAGATATGTTGCCCTCGCCTGACGCTGGTCCCGAGGCGATCTATGCCAGAGGCCTGCTTTTGGATGAACTGGAACTAGCGCTCGAAGAACTGCCGCCCGGCCAGCGAGACGTATTTATCGCGCATGAACTGGAGGGCCAGAGCTTTAAGGAAATTGCCGCTGAGACCGGCGTAAGCGTGAATACGCTGCTCTCACGCAAGCGCTATGCGGTGCTGCATCTGCGCGAGCGGCTGCAAAACGTTTACAACGAATTTATGAAGAAGTGAGGAACATTCTATGAGAAGAAAAAAATGGATATTCGTGGCCGCCCCTGTTTGCATTGTGCTTTTTGTCTTTATCGGCGGTGAAGCCGTCATGCACCTGTGGAACTGGCTCATGCCCATGCTGTTCGGCTGGCGGATGCTTACCTTCTGGCAAGCCTTCGGACTGCTGGCGCTCTGCCGCATCCTGTTTGGCAGCCACGGCTTTCGCGGCCATCGCTCCCATTTCCGCAATCGCATGGCCGGTCGCTGGGAGCACATGACGCCGGAAGAGCGCGAGCGCTTCCGCCAGGGCATGCGCGGATGCTGTGGCCATGACCCATCCACCGCGGAGAGCACCGGACAATAAAATCTGCTGAGCATTAACAAAGCGGCGCTCAGGCAACAAAACGCGGTGCGGGTGAAGAAACTGAGGCGTTCTCCTTTTAAGCGGCGGCGTTAGTTTCAAAAACGCCAGACATTGTTCTAAAATTTGTATTCCTTTAGGAGCCATTGCCATGCCGCTGCCGGAATACAAACAGATCGTTGATGAAGCCAAGCGCGAGATCAAAGAGATCCAGCCAAACGATCTCAAAAGCATGCAGGAGAAGAAAGAAGACTTTACGCTCATCGACGTTCGCGAGCCCGACGAAGTGTCCCAGGGCGCCATCGCCGGCGCTGAACCGCTGCCGCGTGGCGTGCTGGAATACAAAATCGATACCATTACCACTGACAAGGACCAGCCAATCGTCTGCTACTGCGGCGGTGGTGGACGCTCCGCTCTGGCCGCGCAATCGCTGAAGAAAATGGGCTACAAAAATGTGATGTCGCTGGCCGGCGGATATAAAGGGTGGAAAGAGAGCGGTTCTTAGCCTTTAGCTCTTAGCCTTTGGCTCTTAGCTCTTGGCTTTGTTTCGTGAATCCATCATTTCGTTCGCCCAATAACAAATGCGTTTTGCTTCTTAGACAACACCAATAGCCGATTTTGAATCATTTTCAGCAGTAACCGAAAATCAGGGTTGCTTTGCTAAGAGCCAAAAGCCGAGAGCCAACAGCCCAAAGTCAATTTCCAAATCACTGCTACGCGCTGCATAAATCTGACTTCATACAAAGGAAAGCACAACACATATGCAACTCAACGGAATCAAAATTACCTGGCTCGGACACGCAACCTTTCTCGTCGCCACTCCTGGCGGCAAAAATATCATCATTGATCCGTGGATCACTGGCAATCCTGCCACGCCTGCCAATAAAAAGACCATCGACAAGCTGGACTACATGCTCATCACCCACGGCCACAGTGACCATTTTGGTGACGCCGTGGACCTGGCCAATAAACATCAGCCCAAAGTTGCCGGCATCTATGAGCTCTGTTCGTTCCTGCAGAAGAAAGGCGCCAAGCAGATCGTCCCCATGAACAAAGGCGGCTCAGTGCAGATTGATGACATAAAAGTCACGCTGGTCAATGCTTTCCACTCCAATACGATTGATGACGGCGGACAGTCCGTCCCCGGCGGCGAGCCTTGCGGCTTTGTGGTTGAGTTTGCCAACGGCCTAAAGATTTATCACGCCGGTGATACCTGCGTCTTTGGCGACATGGCCATCATCCGCGAACTCTATGCGCCTGACCTGTGCATGCTGCCTATCGGCGATCTCTTTACCATGGGCCCTCGCGAAGCCGCTTATGCCTGCGGCTTGCTCAAGCCCAAGGCCGTGATTCCCATGCACTATGGAACTTTCCCCGCACTTACCGGAACGCCCGAAGCATTTGAGAAAGAGCTGAAGGCCCGCGGCGTGACCACGGAAGTGCTCGCCATGAAGCCGGGCGATACCATTTCATAATTCAAGTTCTTAGCGCCAGCGTAGAGACGTAGCAATGCTGCGTCTCTACGTTTGCTTCTTTATGTTTTCCGCAAGATCGATTCTGCTTCAGGCAGTAGTGTCTAGCCTGACTTCTCTTTGCGTTTCGGCTTTTTTCGCTTGGCTTCAATCATCCGCCACGCGTCAGATAGGTGCGCGCCCAGCTCATCATCGCTGATGCGGGGCAGCTCAATCCCAATCCATCCACCTTTCCCAACGTAGGGCGGGTAAAAATATTTCTCTGCCGATTCCTTCAGCAAGATTGCCTGCTGACCTGGTTCGGTGGGAATCCATACGGCAATGTGTCCGTCATTGTGGTGATTGTTGACGAACATGCAGAAGACACGCTTGTGGACAAAGAACGTCGGAGCACCGTGCGAAATCTTTTCCGTGGTATCGGGAAGTGCAAGACATATCTGGCGGACAAGCGCCAGATGTTCTTCGCCTTCGCTGAGCTTGGTTTTCTTTGCAGCTTTCTTTTTCGCCGGCATAAAAACAAACCTTACCACGGATGAACACAGATTGCGGGGATTTACACGGATCACAGACTGTTTTAAAGTTGAATGCTAAAATCAGCTTCGCATGCAAACTCCAACTGTTCCCGATGCAATCAAAGCGCCCACGGGCGAGACACTTGTCTTCATGGCGCGCGCCACTGGCTTCCAGATTTATGTCTGCCGCAAAGACGATGCTGGCAAACCCACGTGGACACTGAAAGCCCCCGATGCCGAACTTTTTGACGAGCAGAACAATGCCATTGGCACACACTTTGGCGGTCCAACATGGAAGCACAACGATGGCAGCCAGATTACCGGCAAGATGGCCGCCAAAGCAGACCCGCCCTCTCCGGGCACAATTCCATGGCTGCTGGTGGCTGTGACAGGACGCACGGGCAGCGGCGTGTTGAGCGGCGTTACAACGATTCAGCGCGTGAATACCGTAGGCGGAATGCCGCCGGGCTCAGGCTGCAAGGAAGATAGTCTGGAAACTGAGTTTAAAAGCCGCTACACCGCTGACTATTATTTTTATGCGCGTTAGTTTCTAAGCTACCGTCCGCTTTAACTGGCCGCATGCGGCATAAATATCTCTGCCGCGCGGCCAGCGGAGGAACGCCGCTACCCCAGCTTTCATCAACAGGTCTTTGAAAATCTTGACGCGCTCATCTGAAGGCGTACCGAACTGTATGCCCGGCCCCGGATTGAGCGCAATAAGATTTACCTTGCAGCGGATGCCGCGCAGCAACTCAATTACTTCGCGGGCGTGGTCAGCGCTGTCGTTTACTCCATCGAGCAATACATATTCAAAGGTAATGCGCTCGCGATTGCGCAAAGGGAAGTCGCGTGCTGCCTGCATCAGCATTTCCAGGTTCCACTTTTTATTGATGGGCATGATGGCGCTGCGAACTTCGTCATTCGAAGCATTCAACGAGATGGCCAGCTTAGGTCGGACAGGCTCGGTGCCAAAGTCATGTATGCGCGGAATAATGCCGGAGGTTGAGACTGTCATGCGTGACTCGGGAAAGCCCACGCCTTCCACCAGCAGCCTTACGGATTTCATGAAATGCGGATAGTTGAGAAACGGCTCGCCCATCCCCATAAAGACAATGTTGACGCGCTGGCGCTTCATGTCCACATGGCGATCATTCAGCACGGCAATTACCTGTCCCACAATTTCTCCGGCGGTAAGGTTACGTTTTACGCCGAGCAACGCCGTAAGGCAGAACTGGCAATTGACCGCACAGCCAACCTGGCTGGAAACACAAATCGTCGCGCGGCTCCACGTTGCTTCGCCAGCTTCAGTGCCATCACCGCTTTCGCCGTTGTCGCCATCGGGCATCCACACGGTCTCAACGGTCTCGCCGTCAGCCATGGCAATCAGATAGCGGATGGTTCCGTCGATCGATTGAAAACTCTTATCAATCTGCGGAAGCCGTATGTCAAAGCCTTCTTCCTGGAGCGCTGCGCGAAATTCTTTGGGCAATGTGGAGACGGAGTCCAGCCCAGCGAGCCGCTGGGAATAAACTGCGTCAAAAAGCTGGCGTGCCCGGTATTCAGGCTGCCCATGTTTTTGTGCAATCCCGCTAAGCTCTTGATAATCAAGGCCAAGAAGGCCGTCTGTAAGCAGTTCAGGCATGGGAAATTGGTCTACACCTTAAATTCTACACGTACTGGCCAAAATACAGAGGTAATCTCATGAAACAGCGTAACTCATTGATTTATATAGACATATATTTACCCGTGCGACCAATTGCCATGTGTAAGAATCAAATACAGACCAGAGATGGAAACCGCAGTCTTAACTCGACCCTCAATTAGTGAACCACGGAACATCCAACGTGAGGTCCTTCCCAACGGCTTAATTGTGCTGACGGAAGAGATGGCCCACATTCGCTCCATTGCTATTGGCATCTGGATTAATACTGGTTCGCGCGACGAATCGCCGGAACTCAACGGCATTTCTCATTTCACCGAGCACATGGTTTTCAAGGGCACCAAAACGCGCACCGCGCGAGATATTGCCCGCCAGGTGGATTCCATTGGCGGCAACATGGACGCCTTCACCGGCAAGGAAACTGTCTGCTTCAATATTAAAGTGCTGGATGAGCATGTGCCCATAGCTATTGATATTCTCAGTGACCTTGTCCTGAATCCAACGTTTGATCCCAAAGATATTACGCGGGAAAAAGGCGTGATTCTGGAAGAGATCAAAATGGATGAAGATAATCCGGATTATCTGGTGCATGAGATCTTCACGCAGAATTTCTGGAAAGACCATCCGCTGGGCAAGCCGATCCTTGGGACCAAAGAGACCGTTCGCTCCTTTGAACGCGAGAAGCTCTTTGGCTTTTACCAGCAGCGCTTTGCGCCGAATAACATGATCATCTCAGCCGCCGGAAACCTGAACCATGAAAAGTTTGTGCGGCTAATCAAAGAACGCTTCGCCGGGCTGGACCGCGTGCCCAATGGCTTCCATACACCAGCGCCTGAGATTACTTCGCGGGTAGTGACGCGCAATAAGAAGTCTCTGGAGCAGGTACAGCTTTGCGTCGGTGTGCCTTCACACCCGATTCACGATGAGAAGCGCTACGTCTCTTATGTGCTGAACACCGTGCTGGGCGGCGGCATGAGTTCGCGTCTGTTCCAAAAGATCCGTGAAGAGCAAGGGTTGGTCTATTCCATTTATAGTGACCTCAATCCTTATCGCGATACCGGCTGCATGGCGATTTACGCCGGCACGTCTTTGGAATCGACACGCAAAGTTGTGGATTCTGTACTGGCTGAATTTCGCGAGTTGAAAGCTGAGCCGATCCCCGCGGATGAGCTGCGCCGCGCTAAAGATCAGCTCAAAGGCGGCCTGATGCTGGGGCTGGAGTCGAGTACGTCACGCATGTCAAACCTGGCCAGGCAGGAAATGTGTTTCAAGCGTTTCTTCAGCCTTGACGAAACCATTGAACAGATTGAAGTGGTCACGGGTGAAGAAGTCTGCGAAATGGCGAATAATCTTTTCCAGGCAGATAAAGTTGCTGTAACGGTGCTGGGAAATCTGGATGGACTGAAATTGTCAAAAGAAAATCTGGTTTGCTGATCCCGAAATTAACAGTTTCTGCAAAAAATGCCGTGCTTTCCAGCACGGCATTTTTATTTTGCGTAGATTGGGAGATTAGTTATCGCTGCTGATGATGGGGCAGTTCACAATAAATCCTGAGGCCTGAAAGCGGTCGCCGCCCGGAGCAGTAATGAATCCGTGATCGACCAAGCCTTGCAGAGCATTCCAGTCGGTCTGGCGCAGGTTCAGTCCCTGGGCAATCGCTTCATCGGTCCACGCTGAAAGATGGACGTCCCACAGCGGGCTGTTGCGGCCTTGTTTGGGGTTCCAACGCAGCACGTTCAGAGGATCGCCATCGCCTAGAACGGCTGAGTTCAATCCCTGCCGTTGCGGATTGCCAACGCCGGTTTGTCCGTTGACAAAAGCGGCCAGGCTGGCGCGTGATGATGCCGTGCTGTCGTCGTCCACCGTGGGAGCGGCGTTGAGAGCCGGCGCGTAGGTTACATCTTCCAGCGCAGCGGCCAACGGATCAGATGAATCAAACGAAGCGTACTTCACGGCTTTGCCGCCCTGGAAGCCATTGGTCTCGCGATAAACAACAGTCAAGTTAATGGTGTCGAGAGAAATGACTTTGTCCGCGGCTTCAGTCAGCAGCGTAATTTTGCCGTCACCATTCTGGTCGCGGGCAATCTGCGGCGCGTTGATGATCGTGCCGTTCGGTAGCTGGATCAGCGGGCTATATCCGGGTTGTCCTACAGCGCCGGCTTGAAACACGGCTGGCGGAAATGCGCTGGGGACGCTTAGTAGATGGTCGGGCGTGAAATCCACGCTGGCGGGAAAATCAGTAACGCCGTTAATCACGCTTACTTTTTGCACAGCCGCCGTGTTGATGGCGTTCGCCAGCTTCTGTGATTTATTGATGCCGAGAGTCTGTGCGAGATTTCCGTCAGAGGTATCCAACATTACGTAGTAAACAGTCTGTCCCTGGCTTGTGCCGCGATGGAGAGGCAGCGTAACTGTGCCGTCAGGATTTTCAACGGCACTGGTAACAAAAAGAGTCCGCGAATCTGCATGCGCGAGTGATGGCGCAAGAGAGATGGTTGCTATGAATAAGGCGCAGATGAAC
>DASZMF010000165.1:0-1986 GCA_035552035.1 Candidatus Angelobacter sp. | reverse complement strand
ATATTTCTGAAGACTTTCGCGATGTTGAAGTAGAGATGCCGCTGCGCTTCTACAACAAGAATTACTTCGGCACACATTTTGGTGGATCTCTCTACTCCATGTGCGATCCCTTCTATGTGCTGATGCTCGCCAATATTGGGGCACTGGGCCGACTCGCAGACCGTATGCAGATCCAGCGTGCGGGCCAGCTTTTTGAGCTCGTGATAATTGTCGCCCATAGGCGCGCGGGCCTTCAGCCACTCAGGCTTTGGCTTGGGACGCCTGGGCGCCAAATCTATCTGGACGAGGTCGCCGAGTTCTAGGGAGCTGGCCATCAGAATATTCGTGAATCTCTATTGTACGATGCCTGGCAAGAAGGAAAAAAGATGGGCCAAGCGATTACTAGAAGCCATCTCATAAATACCCCGATCCTGGTTTCGACGTTTTCAACGTTCGCCAAATTCGCGGGTTCGGCAGAGCGCGATGTAAGTTTTACCTATTTATGAGATGGCTTCTAGTATTTTCTTATCTCGGAGTATTCCCTTATGCTTGCAGCAAGCAATTTAACCTAGAGTTAACTATCCACAATTTTGCTTGCTCCTTTACTTGACTATAAACTTTGCCGTGGGTATCAGCGTCTGTTTTGAAACCAGATCATAGACGGTGACGGTGACCTGGTAAGTCCCCGGCGCTAGCGTTCCTTGAGACAGCAATTCTTTAAGCGTGCTGCCATTGCCCAGGTCTCGCGTTAGATCAACCGCTTCATGGTCATACACTGATTGGTTGGTTGCGGTGTTCACTACGTGGTATTCAGCGGTCGCGAAAGGCGTGCCTGTCTTTTTGTCCACGGTGAGGTTGTAGACCTGCATCCAGAGATTGATTTTCTCCCCGCGGTTAAAGGTCATAGGTGCGCCATTGGCTGGCGGGACTCTAGGCCGCACGCGGCTGGGGCCAATCACAAAGGTTCCGGTGCCGGTATCGCGCGCCAGCACTGGCTCAAGCACGTCCGCCAGGATCAGCGTTGACGCGCTGAGATTGCCGTCGTCACGGAAATCCGGCACGTTGATGGACTGATACAACGTACCCAGCTTGTCGCCATTTACGTCTTTCAAGACCAGATCAAGCCGGTAGCGCCCCGGACGCAGAGGCAGCGCCTGCTGATAAAGTGAAACGTTCCCGCTCAGCTTCTCAAAGAGTTCGGCGGGGATATCGAGCTTGAGCGGATCTTCAAACGTGTTGACGATCTTTCCGCCCAGCGTCGTTACACGTCCATAAATATTGACGGACGCATGCTGCACACCGTCTTTCAACTGGTACGTAAGATCGTGGTTCGCCACCTGAAGAGTGATGGGCACCAGTGCGGTATCGGGCGAGCCTTTCAGGAAATCTATCCGCGCATCAAAAGGTAAAAGGTTGTAGCGCATTTTCACGTCCACTACTTCCTTCAAATCTTTATATTTCACCGGCGGAGGCGCCAGCACCAGAGCGTTTCTCTCAATGGCGTCAAATTGCTTTGACGGATTATTGCCGAACAACGATGCACTGCCGGTCAAAGCGTCACGGCTGCGGTTTGCCTTGCTGGAGCGTCCCAGCAGTTCACTAGTGGTGGGTCCGGCATTAGGCACGTGGCTTAGCGCGTCTTTTTCGCCGGGGTCCAGCGTGATGTGATAAGAGCCGCACATGCATGTATCCACGAATTCAATTTCCACTTCCTGCCCAATGTGATCAATGTTGCGGTAACGCCAAATCTCAAAAGGAAAGGTGCTGGTCTGGCCACCGCCTTCTTCCGCGGTGCGCTGATAGGGACCGCCGGCAGGATGCGCGTCAATGGAATCTGGCTTCCCATGAATAATGTAAACGCGGCCACGGTCAGTCTTTGATCCGCGCACGCCTGCGCCAAAATGTTCATCAGCATACGCAATGCGGCGATAATGCTCTTCCTTGAATTCATTTTCTTCCGTGTCCGGCGTAGGATCGCGACGGAGCCAGAAGGCTTCAACAAAATTG
>DASZMF010000164.1:0-2944 GCA_035552035.1 Candidatus Angelobacter sp. | reverse complement strand
CCTGCTGAACGTGGCCTTCGCGGCGCATTCCGGATTGTGGGGCGTGCTGGTGATCGACATGGTCCAATTCTTCATCAAGATGACCGCCGTGATTGCAGCGGCATTTTTTGCGTTAAAGGAAGTTGCCAGGCGAGCCGGAGGGGACGGTGCTCTTTCCGGGCTTCATACCTTGATCAGCACGCTTGGCTCGCAACAGGTCAATTTCAAGGATGGAGCCCAACCTGTGGTTTCGGCGATTGATGGTCATGGGCAACCATTTCTGGACCTCCTGCCGAATTTCAGCATGGGCAAACTTGCTTTGATGATTTTTATTTTACCCATAGCCCTCGGATGGTGGGCGAACTGGTACCCGGGCGCGGAACCTGGCGGTGGCAGCTACATCGCGCAACGCATGCTGGCGTCCAAGTCCGAGAAGGACTCCCTAGGCGGCACTTTGTTCTTCAACCTCGCGCATTACGTCCTACGTCCCTGGCCATGGATAATTACGGCGCTATGCTCAATCATCATCTTTCCAGAATTGAAGGACATCAAGGCTGCGTTTCCAGATGCCGATCCGAAGTTGATCGGCCATGACAGCGCGTTTCCTGCCATGTTGAAGTTCCTGCCGGTAGGTTTTGTGGGACTAATGGTGGGTGGTTTGCTCGCCGCCAATTCCTCAACCATTCTCACACATTTAAATTGGGGCTCATCTTATCTGGTGCATGATTTTTACCGGCGTTTCGTTTCCCCAAGCGAGAGTGAAAGGCATTACGTGAATGCGGGCCGCATATGCACTGTGATGCTTTATATTATTGCGGCAGGGTTGAGCTACAAGCTGGACTCGGCGCAGGAGGCGTTCGAAGTGCTCATCTCCATCGGTGCTGGCACGGGATTGCTCTATCTCTTGCGCTGGTTTTGGTGGCGCGTCAATGCCTGGTGCGAAGTAGTGGCCATGGCCAGTTCCTTTGTGATATTCGTTGTGTTCTTCGTGATGAAGAAAAGTGGTCATGATTTGCCTTTTGAAAATAGGGTGCTGTGTTCCGTTGCTTTTACCACTGTGTGCTGGGTAATCACTGCCTTCGTCAGCACTCCAACCAGCCGCGAGAAGTTGATTTCCTTTTACAAAAAAGTGCATCCCGCCGGGCCTGGCTGGGCAACAATCCGAAATGAAGCCGGCGTGAGTGAGGCCGACGCCGCCCTGCACGGCGACCATATGGGAATGGCGACAATGGGCTGGATTTCCGGTTGCTTGACGATCTGGTCATCCCTGTTTGCCATTGGCAACTTTCTTTACGGCCGCACGCAATTGGCCTTGATTCTCTCAGGTCTCTTCCTGGTCAGTGGCCTGGTCTTGATCTATGTGGTTAACTCCCTCTGGTCGGGCCGCGAGGGCCTTGAGGCCAAGGGTAAATTGCCGACCCCGGTGGACACAGTATCGAACAAACGCTGAACATCGCTTCGCACGGACTTGCGTTTTGGAAATCATCATTCAACCCACGCCCGAGGCTGCCAGCGCTGTTGCGGCGCGGGTCATTGCACGGTTGTTGAGCGAGAAGCCCGACGCGGTGCTCGGCCTGGCCACCGGCAGTACGCCGCTCTTGTTGTATCATGAATTGGTGCGCTTGCATCGCAAAGGCCAGATCAATTTCCGCAAGGTCACCACTTTCAATCTGGATGAATACATCGGGCTCGCGCCGGGACATCCGGAGTCGTATCACAGCTTCATGTGGAAGAACCTTTTCAAGCACATCAATATTGCACCGAAGAACGTCCACATCCCCAATGGCCTGGCCCGGGACGTTCCCGCGTTCTGCACGCGATATGAAAAAGAAATTCGAGCGGCCGGCGGCATCGACCTGCAGGTATTGGGCATAGGGACTGACGGGCACATCGGCTTCAACGAGCCCACTTCCTCGCTGGCGTCGCGCACCCGCATCAAGACGCTCACGGCCCAAACACGAAAGGACAACGCCCGCTTTTTTGGCACCGAGCAGAAAGTTCCGCATCACGTCATCACGATGGGCATCGGCACCATCATGGACGCACGGCAATGTCTGTTGCTGGCTTTTGGAAAACACAAGGCAAAGGCGATCGCCGAGGCGGTGGAAGGGCCGATTACCGCAATGAACCCGGCCTCAGCTTTGCAAATGCATCCGACCGTGAAGCTGTGCCTAGATGAGCCTGCCTCCTCAAGAATGAAGAAGGCGGACTATTACCGATGGGTGTATGATAACAAACCTGACTGGCAAAAGTGTTAGGCGCCAGAAAACAAACAAACTGCAATCCCAAATGAAGTCCAAAATTATTGGAACCGTTCTTTCCCTATTGACGGCCTCCGCGTTTGCCGGGGAGACACTCCCCCCGGCCATCATTCCCCTGCCCCAGAAAATGGCTATGCATGAAGGAGTTTTCAAGCTTCGCCCCGAAACGGATATTCTCGTGGACGATGCTTCCATGGAAACCGGCCGGTTCCTTGCCAACTGCGTCAATAAATCGACCGGATACCGCCTGAAGCCGCGGTTGCAGAGCAGGGCCAAAGGCCAACCGACCAAAGGGAGCATTGTGCTGACCACGCAGGGAGCCAACACCAGTCTGGGCACAGAAGGCTATGAGTTGACCGTCAAGCCAGATTCGGTTTTCATCCGCGCCACCGATGCGGCAGGAGTATTTTACGGCGTGCAGACTCTGCTGCAAATGCTGCCGCCCGAAGTCTTTTCAACCAACCGTGTAAGGCAGGTAAGCTGGAATCTGCCTTGTGTGGAAATCGAGGACCAGCCCCGCTTTCAATGGCGGGGATTGATGCTGGATGTGAGCCGGCACTTTTTCACCAAGACGGAGGTGGAGAAACTTTTGGATGCGATGGCGCTTCACAAGATGAACGTGTTCCACTGGCATCTGGTTGATGATCAAGGCTGGCGCATTGAGATCAAAAAGTATCCCCGCCTGACGGAAGTGGGCGCCTGGC
>DASZMF010000163.1:0-3000 GCA_035552035.1 Candidatus Angelobacter sp. | reverse complement strand
AGGCACGTCGGCAATCACGGCCAGGCCACCCACCATGTCACCATAGAGTGTGCAATAACCCACGGCCAGTTCTGACTTGTTGCCGGTAGTGAGCACCAGATCGCCAAATTTATTGGAGAACGCCATGAGCAGGCCGCCGCGAATACGCGACTGTATATTCTCTTCGGCAATGCCTTCCGGCAATCCGGCAAACAAGGGCGCCAGCGATTTACGATACTCATCAAAGATTGCGCCAATGGGCATTAATTCAAATCGGATTCCCAGCTTGCAGGCCAGCTCTCGCGCATCCTGAATGCTGTGCTCAGAAGAATACTGGCTTGGCATGGCAATGCCGGTTACGTTCTCTTTGCCCAGAGCGTCCACGGCAATAGCGGCGGTAAGCGCCGAGTCTATGCCGCCGCTTAATCCAATCACTACTTTTTTGAAGCCGCATTTGCGTACGTAGTCGCGCGTACCAAGCACCAGCGCGGCGTAAGCGCTAGGGACGCCGACTGCGGTCTGCTCATGCATGTCACCCTGCATGGTTTCCGAATCGAAGATGACTAAGTCTTCTTCAAACGATTTCGCCTGCGTCACAATGCGTCCATCCGGCGCGATGACCATGCTCGATCCATCAAACAGCAGGCTGTCATTGCCGCCTACCTGGTTCACGAACAAGACAGGCACTTTGTTATCGCGCGCAATAGTCTCCAGCATCTGGCGGCGCAGTTCGCGTTTGCCCAGATGAAAGGGCGACGCGGAAATATTGATGACAAAGTTGCCGCCCGCATGCAGCAGTTCATCCACAGGATCCACGCTGTACAAGCGGCGATGCCAGAAGTGCTTGTCATTCCAGGCGTCTTCGCAGATGGTCAAAGCAAATTGTTTGCCGCCGGCAGGAAGCAGCTTTTGCGACCTGGCGGGATCGAAGTAGCGAAGCTCGTCAAACACGTCATAGGTAGGCAGCAGCATTTTGGATTGCACAAACTGCACCGCGCCATCGCGCAGCACAGCCGCAGAATTCATGACGGATTTGCCGGTCTCAACTTTGGCTGGTGAAACGAAGCCACAGATGATGGTAATCCCCGGAACTGCCTGTGCAATCTCATCGATCACCTGCTGATTGCGAGCGACAAAATCAGGTTTTTCCAGAAGGTCACGAGGAGGATAGCCGCAGACCGCCAGCTCGGGGAAAAGAACCATCTCCGCATGCAGGCTAAGGGCCTGGCGCGCAGATTCTATGATCTTTTTTTTATTGCCGGTGAAATCCCCAATGGTGGGGTTGATCTGCCCAAGCGCAATCTTCACTTCTTTATTTTAAAACATCCTGGGCTTAAAACATCCGGTTTAAAGCATCTTGCTTTAAACCGCGGATGCGCCCGTCCTCATTAAGAAGACGGGCGGCGCTTTATGGTTGCGGAGACTTTTGCTGGCCATCAGCGGGTTTGGGCTTGGTATCTGCTGGCTGCTCATCAGCAGGCGGTTGCTTGCCATCTGTGCCCCACTGCGGCTCGTCCTGGTCTGAGGCGGACTGGCTTGCGCTGGGCTTCTGCGTCATTGGATCCGGCTGCTCATCCGGACGCTTGAGCGTTGGCTTATGTTTGGGCTGGTCCTGCTGTGGCGTGGGCGCGGTTACGTCCTGCGGTGACTCGCTGGCCTTCAAGGCCGCGAGCGTGGGAACGCCGTCTCTTACTTCAATTTCTTTTTGCGTCTTCACGGTCATCTGGCCGCCGACTTTGGCAATTTTCACGCGCACCACTTCATCGCCATCAAAGCGCACAAATACAACGTCCTGCGGCAGCGTGCCGTAAATCCACTCTTCGTATTCCTTGCCTTTTTCGTCTTTCTCGCGAACTTTTTGCGGCGGACGGTCCCGGGCCATCACCACCATGTCATGATTCATGCCCACCAGCACTTCATGGTTTTTTACCGCGGCCCTGATCTTGGGCGGAAGGGTGTCAATAAAAACTTCATTGGCCGTCTTCACGGAAAAATCCAGTACAGGGCGCAGCAGCAGTTGCAGTTCAGTGCCGGTCATCTCCGGCACATGTTTTTTAAATTCCAGCGTTACCGCTGAACCAGTGGCCTGACCCTGATTCGGATCAGCGCCGCCGGTGCTGCCGCCCATGCCGGTAATTTCAATGCGGTTATACCACTTGGTTTTTTTCTTGGGCCCGCCATTGATCTCAATGTAAATCGACTTTTCGCGGAAGGTGATATTGGTAATCTGCACGCGATCGCCTATCTTGGCCGCTGCTCCGTAGGTTTGCGCCATCCGATAAAGCTGCGCGTCCCCGGGTTTCACAAGGCCGTCCGGCTCAATCACCATGCTCTTGTCGCCCACTGGAAAGTTTTTGCGCACGTGCACAAACTCAGCCTCAGTCAGACGGATCAACTGCATTCTGGTAGCGTCTTCCAGGTTTTTTCGGCTGTCCAGATCGACTGGTTTAAGCTGCGGAGGGCCGCCAGGCTCCTGCACAGGCTCAGCCCTGGGGATGCGCGGATCGTCCGGGTTTCCCGGCCGCACAATAATGGGCGCGGACTGACCCGCAGCCACGCTATAGACGGTCAAGGCAAAAAGAAAAAAGAATAGGGCACGGCGTAACATGGGGACACCTGTTGGCTGCTGCCTCTTTCATCATTCGCTAAAACAGGCCATTTTTCAACCTATTTAACAGCCGCTCTGTTAGATGCTTAAGCCGGGCCAGACGTGGGATGATCTGCCTGCCCCGGTATTATTTCGCTTCGTCACTTTGGCTGAGTATCTAAGTACTGATTTTTCAGCGATCTCCCTGAATTCGAAGTTGGCTATTCTGCAAGTGGCTACTCTGCGCCTAATGACCGTCCGCTTACGGTAAGCCCATCGCGGGCGATGGTAGCCGGCAATATCACGCCGCCGTAGCTTCGTAACGCCGCTGAAACATGTTCCTTGTTTTCCGGTTCAGTAAGGAAAACAACACAGCCGCCGCCCCCTGCTCCGCAGACCTTTGCAGCCACAGCGCCCTGGCGCATGGCCACGCC
>DASZMF010000162.1:0-6377 GCA_035552035.1 Candidatus Angelobacter sp. | reverse complement strand
GTTCATCGCAATAAAGATGAAGGAGGAAAAAATGACGGACTATATTCGTCCCCTGCTCCGGATGTTCATTCTCTTTGCCCTGGTCTTTGCTGTAGTTGTACTGGCCAAGCCAACTCCAGCCGCAGCCCTTCCCACATGCTGCCAGAGCTGCGCTGCCGGAAACCAAGCTTGCCGTAGCGCTTGCACCACGGCTGCATGCGACTTCAATTGCGCAAAAGAGTTGTCTCTGTGCGATAGAACCTGCCAGGGCGGTTGCCCGCTGTAAATCGCCGTAAGGCAAACTCTGTCCACGGTTGCACTAAGAGGGTTGATCGGCGTCGCCCTTTGACAAAACGCACCAACAATTTTCATCGCCAAGAGCGATGAAGGAGGAAACAAAATGACAGATTATATTCGCCCCCTACTCCGGATGTTTATTCTCTTTGCCCTGGTCTTTGCCGCGGTTGTGCTGGCCAAGCCAACCCGCGCTTCAGCCGCCTCCCAGGACTGCTGCCAAACCTGCGACAATCGGTACACGGCATGTCTCAGCGCTTGTACCACGCAATTTTGCCGTTTGTCCTGTTCCCAGCAACTGGGAAGATGCATTGAAATTTGTCCGGCCTGTGAATAAGGCAGCAACGCAGGCATGATCCGCCGAGCTGAATATTAAGGGAAGTCCACTGCAAGCCGTGGGCTTTCCTTTCCAACGCTGCACGAATGTAAAAAGGTTGAGTTCCAGAAGATTTACAGAGACAATGATTTTGAAAAGAGGAAGACCATGGCTGAAACTACAGGAACGCAAGAGCGTAGCCTAGCAAAAAAACTTGAATTGGCGGCCAATATTGGCATTGTGATTACGGCTGTTCTTGTCGCCATTTTATTTATCAGGAATTACATGCAAAAGCAGTCTGACCCGCAGCATGTGATCGCGTTGAATAGTAAATTCGCGCTGAAGAATGTGGATTGGCAAGCGAATGACAAAAACCTGGTTTTTGCCGTCTCCACCACCTGCCACTTCTGCACTGAAAGCGCCGGCTTCTATAAAAAGCTGGTCGAAGAGTGCA
This sequence comes from Candidatus Angelobacter sp., assembly GCA_035552035.1. Lineage (GTDB taxonomy): Bacteria > Acidobacteriota > Terriglobia > Terriglobales > Acidobacteriaceae > Angelobacter. The sequence continues at coordinate 5,334 of DASZMF010000162.1, read as the reverse complement.
AACAGCAACATGTTCACACCATTGCCGTGCTGCCGCAGTCGCCGGCAGAGGCACAGGCCTATTTAAATGGAGAAGGCGTTACGGTGGATGAGATCCGGCAATCTGACCTGCCGACGCTGGAAGTGAATGGCACACCCACGCTGTTGCTGATCGACCGCTCTGGCGTGGTGAAACAGGTTTGGACGGGAAAGCTGCCAAGCACGAAAGAAACCGATGTGGAGACGGCGCTGGGGAAAACCGTAAGCAGCTTGTAGGGCAATGATGTTCAGGCGTTTATGCAAACGCCCACGCCAGGCCAGCCGCTGCCGCGGTGCTAAGCAGGTTTACCAGATCGTTATTGAGCCAGCCTTTGCGTTCAAAGAGCGAACCCAGAAGGCTATCGACCATGGTGCCGAGAAAGCCTGCCAGCACAATGACAGCGGCCTGCTTTGGCGTGACCAAGCCTGAAAGCAGCGCAGCCGCTGCAACGGTGATCGCGCCCACGCACGCGGCAAGTGTTCCATACAAGCTGATGCCTCCGTCTGTCCCGGGAGCAGTAGGCTTGAAGTTGGTGACCAGCACGGTTTTACCGGGAAAGGCCATGCCAATCTCGCTGGATGAAGTGTCCGCAGCGGCTTCAGCCAGGGCGGCCAGGGCGAGCAATGGCCAGGTTGCTGGAGCAATAGCCACTACCAGCGCAGCGATGCCGAGATTTGCCATGGCCTGGGCGGCGGTGCGTCCGCCGGCAGGTTCAGCGGTGCGGAGCTGCTGTTTGCGCGCATAGCCAACGCGTGTGGCGGCCAGGGTAACGGAAAAAACAATGATGAGAGCCAAAAACATGCGGAGATCGCGGATGGCCATGATGAAAGCCACGGCCGAGCCGGCAAGTGCGCCGCTGAAGCTTACGCCCCCGGCAAACCAGGCCAGCAGGGCGAACCCAAGGGTGATGGCCAGAGCGGTGAGAAAGCGGCTGCCGGCAGGCGGGAACTCACTATGGTGCAGGAATTCAAAGACCGCAAGAATAACGGCGGCAAAGGTGAGGGCCAGAACGTGAGAGATTCTGAATGAGCGGGAGTCTGGCAGTCGTTCCTCCGTTTAGTAAGTTCTGGCGGCGTAAAAGCCCCTATTCGCATCGTACAAGAGAAAGGGCTGCCGCAAAAATCGGCGGACCGATCAACTTTTATTTGCCGGGGTGAATCATGGCTGCTTCCGTATGGACCGGATATCTCTCGTTTGGGCTGATTTCCATGCCAGTACGGCTCTTTTCCGGGGCGAGAGGGACAAGAGTTTCATTTCATATGCTGCATCGGGACGACAATACGCGAGTGAAGCAACAGCTGGTGTGTCCTGCGGACGGCAAGGTTGTGGCCCGCGACGAGTTGGTGAAAGGCTATGAATTCCGCAAAGGTGAGTACGTGGTGGTGGAACCGGCGGAGATCAAGAAGATTGAGCCCAAGACGGCGAAGACCATGGAAATACTGGAATTTGTGAAGCAGGAAGAGATTGATCCGGTTTATTTTGAGTCGTCGTATTATCTGGCGCCGGAGGAAGCTGCCCGGAAGCCTTATGCTTTGCTGATCCGCGCGATGCAGGAGACCGATTATGTGGGAATCGCCAAGCTGGCCATGCACAATCGCGAATACACGGCATTTTTGCGTCCTTACGAAAAAGGGCTGATGCTGCACACCATGTATTACCAGGACGAAATTCGTGAAGTTCCGGATTTTGGCTCTGATCACGCCAAATTGAAAGAAGGCGAAGTGAAAGTAGCGCACCAGCTGATTGAGGCGCTGGCTGCCAAGTGGGATCCCGGCAAATACCATGACACGTTTGAAGAGAACCTGAAAAAGCTGGTGAAAGCGCATATGGACGGCAAAAAAGTTGTAGCGATAGAGAAGCCCAGGGCATCTGCCGCGCCTGCAGATTTAATGGCCGCACTGAAGAAAAGCCTGGCGGAGATGGAAGGGAAGAAGAAAGGGCCGCAACGGGTTGAAGCGGCGCAGAAAGAGTCTGCGGTGGAGGTCCAGGGCCGGCAAAAGGCTACTACGAACAGGAAAAAGGCGCCAAAAAGAGCAGCCTGAAGATGGAATCCGGCATAGGCCGTGCCGGGTGAAGGCAGGCGATTTGACCAGATAGTACGTCTGCCGGGTGATAAATACCGGGTGCTCGGGTACAATAAAATTCTTCGCAATATTTAAGAGTTTTTGCGTTCAATATCCGGTAGAACCGGCGGAGTTTGAATGAAGTCACGTTTCAGGGCTTTGTGGCTATTATTTTGTACGGCAATCTTTGTGTTGTTGGCGGTGGGCTGCAATGACACGTTGCGGCAATTCATAGTTCCTGTTCCTGCGCCCACGGGCAATCCCGCGGCGCTCTCGCATGCGGTCACCCTATCGACCAATCCAGGTCCGTTAGTTAATGGCAGTGATATGGACATTGACGTCTCAGGCGACTCAAACGCTGGAGTGGTAACTGTGGGCCCGAATCCAGTTTTTCTGGGGAAAGCTGGCGCGCGCGCTTTTACCATCAACAGCGGCGACGTCAGCACGCCGCCCACAGTTTCTATCTATACAGCGTTGCTGCCGCAGTCGGCTGTTGTCAGCACGGTAACGCTGCCACCTACAAGCCTTGCGCCTATAGGGGGCACCACCAGCAGCGCCGGCAATATTTATATTGCGAACAGTGGCAGCAATACCGTGGACGTGATTTCAGGAACTGTGCTGGCGGTTACTGCCACGGTTCCTGTGGGAACGCATCCGGTGATGATTGCCGGCAATGCCTCAAACAACAAGATCTTTGTTGTAAACCAGGGCAGCAACAACGTGACAGAGATTTCCACCATCGATAACACGGTGGTGAAAACGATCGCGGTGGGTTCACAGCCGGTCTGGGGCGTAATGAGCGCGGATGGTTTATTCGTTTTTATTGTTAATCAGGGAGACGGCACGGTGAGCGTGATTGACGCTTCGCTGGATATTGTTTTGCCCTGTGACACAACCACCCCGTCATGCCTGCCAAATAATTCAATCAAAGTGGGCACTACCGCAGCGCCTTCACCGAATTTTGCTTTTTATGAATCCACGCTGAGACGTGTGTATGTGAGCAATACTGGTGAGAACTCAATCAGCATAATCAAGGCCAATGGCTTTGACCTGGGATCAAATCCGCAGGTCCTGCCGGCAAAGCTGGCGGACATTACGCTTACCGGCAAGCCCACCTCGGTGACTGCGCTTGCTGACGGGACCAGGGCCTACGCAGCGCTGGGGAATTGTCCCGCGGGCGTGAACCACACAAATATTTTGTCGGTTGCGCCAAGCTGTACCGGCAATCAGGTTAGCGTGATTGATGCGGTCGCTTTGCTGGAAACTCAAGTGATTCCGGTAGGCGGTGGATCGATTTCCATTGATTCTTCCAGTGACTCGTCGCGCGTGTATGTGGTCAACAATCACGACACGATTACGGATGCGCTGGGAACGCACACTGTTGGCACTATTTCTGATATCAGCACCAGTACCAACACAGAAGTAATGCGCAAACTGGCGCCGCAACAGAATCCTCAATGCGTGGTGAACGCCACCACTTTTTGCCCGGTGCAAACTCCGTTTGTGGTGCGCATGTTCCCATAGAAATTATGGCCCGGCATTTTGACGTCATAAAAAATGGGCGGCCACCTGACCGTCCATTTTTATTTTTGCAAGGAGAGAAAAATTAGCTGAGTCGTGAATCGTTTCGGCGCCGGATGTTGTAGCGCATGGCAATGTTCATGAAAATATTTCCGCTATCGGTATCAAAGCACATGACCAGGGCTTCCTGGTCTTCACTGCTTTTTTCACCCAGTTCGTCCGAGTGGACCACTGGCGGAAAAATCTTGAATTTAAATCCCTGGTCATTGAGCGTCGTGATAGCGCTGCCAATCACCATGTTGGCCAGTTCGCAGACAGTCTCACGCGCCACATCTTCACTGGCCTGCACCGGCGATCCGGTGAGATAGCTGGCCACTTTGGCTGCGGTTGGCGTATCGATATCAAAAATAATGCGGCCTTCGATATCGCCCTTGATCGTGACCATGGAAGCGATGCCTTTGCGGCGATAGGCTTCTTCGTCCATGGTTACGTCGCCCATGCGCGTGGCGCATTGCAGCGTTTCCGCCAGCACTGCGTCCGCCGCGTTGATAAAAGGCTGGATCAGTTCGATCTTCATCTGGTTTAGCTTTCCTGGGCTGCTGGCGTGGCCACCACCGCGTCATCGCCCATTACGTACTTAATCACTTCGTAAAGGATCTCTGACTTCACCGGCTTCTGCACAAAATGGCGAGCGCCTTTCTGTAGCGCAGCCACAATGTTTTCCTGGTAGCCGACGGATGAAACCATGACGATGCGAGCATCAGGATGCGAACGCACAATACGCTCCGCGGCCTCAATGCCTTCCATCTGCGGCATGGTGATGTCCATCAGGACCATGTCAGGCGTGGTGCGATCGTATTCAGTGATCGCCGTGCAGCCGTCGCCGGCTTCGCCAACAATTTCGCCGCCAAAAGATTCCACCATCTTGGCTACGTTCTTGCGCGCGAAAACGGAATCGTCCACCACAAGATACCGGATCGGCCGGTTGTCTTTGCGTATCAGAATTGGAAATGTTTCCATATGCTTTTTCTCCTTGCAAATCCCAACTAAACTTTTACTACAGCTCGAGCAATTCTTTCCGGATTGCACTGCATGGCCAGCGTGTTGGCCAGCATATCCAGCGGAACCACGCGCATGGCGTGCCCGCGTTCAATGGCTGCTTTAGGCATGCCAAAAACCGTGCATGAATCTTCACTCTGCGCAATCGTGAGCGCGCCTGCATCTTTCATCAGGCCCAGGCTGTCAGCGCCGTCATCGCCCATGCCGGTCATAATCACGCCAACCGCCCTGCTGCCAAACTCAGAGGCCACTGAGCGAAACAAAACATCTACTGACGGTCTGTGCCCATTGATGCGATCTTCATCAGAAAGCACCACGGTATTTCCCAGCGGCATGCGCCGGACTTTCATATGCCGATCTCCAGGGCAGATCAGCGCGCGCCCGGCAATCAGCAGGTCGCCTGACTGCGCTTCTTTCACGTCGATGGCACAAGATTCATCCAGCCGACGGGCAAACATTTCTGTAAATCCTTCCGGCATGTGCTGCACCACAACAATGCTTCCCGGAAAATCACCTGGCAATTGTGAAAGCACATACTGCAGCGCGTTCGGTCCGCCCGTGGAAATTCCAATCGCTACAATCTTGCTGGGCTCACGCCGCGCACGCGGTGCTTTGTGCGGCTTGGGCCGGTCAAACATCATGGGCGCAGTGGTGTTGCGCATCTTGCTCTTGG
>DASZMF010000161.1:0-4753 GCA_035552035.1 Candidatus Angelobacter sp. | reverse complement strand
GGAAAGCCAGTAAAATCAATCAAATCCAATCCGCACTTTTATCCCGAACCAAGATTGGAAGTCGGTCAATGGCTCAGAAAGCGCGCTACTTCCATGATTGACCTAAGTGACGGCCTCTCCGTGGATCTGGCGCATATCTGCAAAGAAAGCCGCGTTGCCGCCCTGATCGATGCAAGCCAAATCCCCATCGGCCAGGGTGCTGACCCTGAATTGGCACTCCACGGCGGTGAAGACTATGAACTGCTTTTCACAGCCCGTAAACAAACCAAAATTCCCGGCCAGATTGCCGGCATAAAAATCACCGAAATCGGTGAGGTCAGGAACCCCGCAGATTACTCATCAGCAATACAGATTCTGGGGCAGAATGGAAAAGCAAAGCCGCTGGCACAACGCGGATGGGAGCATTTCAGAAAGTAGCGCCCGAACAGTGCCGTGGACGGGATCAGAAGACGGGGCCAGAAAAGATCGGGTAACTTTCTCCATACTTCAAACGTAGGATGGTTTATGAGCTCACCAACAGGTCCAACTCCGCCACCACCACCGCAGTATCCACCGTCGCATGAGCAAGCTGCTATCGCGCCCGCAGGGCCTGGCCTTTCTGAACCGCAGCGCCTGATTAATGTCTTCTTTGCGCCTTCGAAAACATTTATTGATATCCGCCGGAATGCCAGCTGGTGGGTGCCGTTTTTACTGGTCTCTGTGGTCTCTATTGCGTTCTTCACCACGATTGATAAGAAGGTAGGATTTGATCGGGTGGCACGGACGATGATGGAGAGCAATTCACGGATGCAGCAAGCCTCACCGGAACAGCAGGAACAAATGATTAACATCACGGCAAAAGGGCTTAAATTCGGCGGCTTTGCCAGTCCAATCTTTGTTCTTCTGTATGCGGTCATTATTGCCGCTGTTTTGATGGCCACCTTCAACTTTGGCATGGATGCGCAGGTTTCTTTCGGACAGTCGCTTGCAATCGTTTTATATGGTTGGCTTGTCACCACGCTCGGTGCCTTGCTTGGCATAGTAACGGTGGCTCTTGGAAACCCAGAGGGTTTCCGCATGGACAATCCAGTGGGCACGAATCCTGCCTATTTTCTTGATGCTGCCACAACATCAAAATTTGTCTATTCATTTCTGACAGCCTTTGATGTCATCTCGCTGTGGGCAGCCGCCATCATAGGAATTGGATTTGCTTTGAACGCAAAGAAGAAAATTTCCACCGGCACTGGCATTGGCGTGGTGATTGGGTGGTATCTGGTGTACAAGCTGGGTGCTGCAGCCCTTGCCGGATTGCGCTAAAACAACGGTATAACCTTAGAATTCAGCCATTTAGCCAGAAATTTAACCCGGCTGGCGGGTTCCTGCTGAAGGAAAGTGCCATGTGTGATCTAATAAATAGTTCACACATGGCAGACCTTTCAGTCAGGATCAGGCGCAAGCTCAAAGCTGCGCACCGCACCGTTCGCGAACTCAAGATGATCGCGAAGGGTCTGCTCTCGACTGACCATCCGATCCAGGTCCACATTATCCCCATGCGACGCTGTAATCTCGCATGCGGATACTGTAACGAGTACGACGACTTCTCTGATCCTGTTCCTCTGGAAGAGATGTACCGTCGCGTGGACAAGCTGGCCGCGCTGGGCACCACGCTCATCACCATCAGCGGCGGTGAAACGCTTTTGCATCCGCAACTGGATGACATTATCCGCCGCATTCGTTCGCATGGAATCATTGCTGGACTGATCACCAACGGCCTGCTGCTCTCGGAAAAGCGCATCAAGGAATTAAACGCCGCCGGACTCGATCACTTGCAGATCTCCATCGACAACGTAAAGCCCGACGAGGTCTCCAAGAAATCACTGCAGGTGCTGGACCTGAAATTGCGCTGGCTGCGCGAGCACGCTGAATTTCATGTGAACATCAATTCCGTGATCGGCGCCGGTGTAAAAAATCAGTGGGACGCAGTCGCCATTGGCAAGCGCGCCGTGGAACTGGGCTTTACCTCAACCGTCGGCATTATTCATGACGGCACCGGCCAGCTTCGTCCGCTGAATGAAGAAGCGCAATCTGTTTTTGCACAAATGAAAGAGCTGGGCAAGCATAGCTATGCCCGCTTCAACCATTTCCAGAACAACATTGCCAAAGGGCAGCCCAACAACTGGCGCTGTCGCGCCGGCGCTCGCTATCTTTATATCTGCGAGAACGGGCTGGTGCATTACTGCTCACAGCAGCGCGGTTATCCTGGGACGCCACTGGCTGAATACACCACCGCTGATATTCGCCGCGAATTCCTGACAGAAAAATCCTGCGCGCCCAACTGCACCATCTCCTGCGTCCACCAGACATCGCTGGTTGACTTCTGGCGCGCCCCGCAGACACTCGCCTTGCATACTGATGCCCGTCACACTGCTGCGCCAGAGCTGGTGCAGATCAAAGCCACGCATAAAGAATCGCTGATGGCGGATTAGCCCCTGACTCTCTGCGATGACGAGACGATCTAAACGACTCTCCAGTCTTATTAAATAAGATCACACACACATCGATTCAAACCTACGGCATACGCTAAAGACTTTCTATGAAGTTCTTAATCACAGTGCATCCTCTATAGCTCTTATTCCGTGCCTCGCCAGAGTCACCCGACCGGCCTCGATAAAGAAAGCCGTTGCCTTCGGACATTTCTGAAGTACAATTTTTTGCATTACCCCTTAGGCTCTCAACTCTTTTTTTATCGCTACCGCTGAGAGGTCAGATCATGAGCGTCTCCCAGAAAATTCCTGAAATATTGTTAAGGCAAGAGATTGCATTACTCCTTCCGTGGAAACGCGGGGAAGAAATCATCGAAAGGCGTTGTAATGTGTGGGACGCCCATATCAACCGATTTACGATTCTAAAGTGCGGAACTGGACAAGTTGGCGACGCAAGACTCAAATTTGTAACGGAGCATTTAGATATCCTTGATCGAAAGTTTGGTGTCTTGCTCCAATTCCAAGCACTCCTTGCGACTATAGGCAGTATCATTTTTACAGGTCTGTATCGAGCAACGCAGTCGCAGGGCGAATACAGTGACGGGTTTAAGTGGATTTTGGGAAGTGTTTGTGTGCTCTGGATAATCGACACGTTGCTTTGCCTTGCAGGGATAAGGCGGATTGTGTGGGGCGATATGAGTACTCCCAGCAATCCGTCAGTTGCTGAACAAATTCAGGTGGGAGCGCTAAGAACCGAAGTTATAAAGCGAACGGCTAAATTCAGGGTAGCTGTAACTATTCAGACTTTTATTGTCGCGACTGTACCAGTAATGGTCTATGAGGCAATTGAAAAAAGCCTGGATTTGTTCTCTGTGGAACTGTTACTTCTTGGCATCCTAATCGCTGTCCTTCTTACCTCAAGGCAACATCGCGAGCGTTTATTTAAGCCATACGACCCGCCTGAGCTAGAAGCCAATCAGAAAGCGGCATGAGACGGCTTCCCGCCATTCGCTTTGTCTGGAGTACTGATATTGCTTTTTCTACGGCTTAAATCCCACTGATGTCCACAAGGGAGCCGGCCGATACATTCTTCCGCCAGCGACCACCACGCTGACCTTGCGAATATCGCTGATATTCTCCAGCGGATTGCCGTCTACCAGAATCACATCCGCCCGCTTCCCCACTTCGATTGTCCCAGACTCTTTTTCCATGCCCATGGCCCGCGCTGGCACCAGCGTCGCCGCCTGAATCGCCTCCATCGGCGTGAAGCCTGCCTGCACATAAAGCTCAATTTCTCTGTCCACGCTGAAGCCGGGCACTGACTGGTCTGTTCCCACAACAATCGGCACACCCGCCTGATGCAGCACGCGCACGGTCTCCAGCAATGTCCTGAACCGCGCCGCAGCCTTCTCACTATTCTTGGGCGCTGTTCCCATGGTCTCCAGAAGTTCTCTCAATTCCGGTGCAACTTTCAATATGCCCGGCTCAAACGACGAAACTGGCTTGTCAGTGGGGTGCGATAAGATCTCAAACAATGCCACCGTTGGATCCACTACCGTGTGGTGCGCCAGCAACAACTTGATTACCTTTTTTGCTTCAGGCGAATCAGCGGAAACCGTGCCCGTCTTCGGATCAGCCATCACCTCCGTCAGGTATCGCACATGGTTAATCTGGTCCATGCCGTCTTCAATTCCTTCAATCGCGTTCATCCCCTCTGGGATGTGCCCTGTCACCGTCATGCCCAGCCGGTGCGCCTCTGCCGTAACAACTTTCAGGATTTCCGGCTTCACCGAGCTATAAATTTTGATCTGCTGGAAGCCCTCAGCCTTGTATTTCTGCACTTGCTCGCGCGCCTGCTCCGGACTATCCACGCGAATAATCCCCAGTGAAAACGTGCTGGTTCCATCTACTACGCCGGCCATCACCAGCCGTGGCCCGATGCCACGGCCGGCGGCGATGGCATCTCGTGCGGCCACAATAAATTCCCGTTCATTACCCACATCGCGAGCTGTGGTCACACCCGTGGCAAGATAGATAGGCCCCCACTCCACCTGCTCAAAATGCGAATGCATCTCCCACAAGCCGGGTAGCACGCTTTTGCCGGTGGCATCCAGGATTTGCGCGCCTTCCGGTATGGGCGTACTAGCTGCTGGTCCGGCCGCCACAATTTTTCCGTCCTGCAAAATCACCACAGCGTTTTCCAGCGCTGGCTTGCCCGTGCCATCAATCAGTCTTCCGCCACGGATCGCAACCACTGCAGGCGTCTGCGTACTGAACCGTGCGGCCACTTT
>DASZMF010000160.1:0-4611 GCA_035552035.1 Candidatus Angelobacter sp. | reverse complement strand
GTGTGTTGTTCCATCGCAATGGACACCTACTCCTACATTGTTATTGACAATGCCATTGCCCATTTCCAGGTCGCTGTTGGTTAATATCAATATTCCAAACGGGCCGCCGTTGTTGGTGATTTCATTGTCTCCACTCAAATCACCCAGGCTAAGGTCGAACAGCTGAATACCGGTTAATCCGTTGTGGCTGACAATGTTCGGCCCGAGACCATCATTCATGTTGACTTGCACTCCGCCAGCGCTGAGTCCTACGCGGCCATTATTGCTAATGGTAACGCCGCCGTTGATGCCGAAAATGCCTCCGCTCAAAACCACTCCCGTGCGGGTATTACCTGTGACGGTACTTGTATCCATATTGACCTGGGAGTTAACTGAGGTTATGCCGAAGGCCTGGCTGCTTTGCACCGTGATGCCTTGAAACAGGATATTTGAAGAGTTGGAAATGATGAGCCCTTGCCCGCCGCTCAATACAAAGCCATTCCGGAAGGTAATGCTTTTGGAGGAGAAAATGCCCACCGTCTCCAAACTGGGGTCAGGTGCTTGAATGGTGGCGGAAGGATTACCAGTAAACGACAACACATTTCGATTCTGTACGATAACAGCTTCCGTGCATGTGCCGGAAACCTTGAAGGTAGTGTTATCTGGCGATGAAAAAACAGCCTGGCTCAATGAATTGAACGTGCCGGGCGTGCCACCGGGACAACCAACCGTGACAATACCCGCCTGCGCAAACGCCAGAGTGGAAGTCAGCTGGAACAACAAACTAATCAGCAAAATGGACTTTACGAAATTCCTTTTCATCATTTCTTGTCTCTCTTAGTTGGATTTGGACTTGGGAGCTTCAGGGCCGGTTCCAGCCGCAAACATGGCTCAATGTTTTTGCCTTGGAAATGTCTTTCAGTTAGATAAGTACTTATCCGCAATAAGATTTCATGTGGAAAAGGAGGAAACACGTTTCTGGCGAACAACGGGGAGAGATTAGCGTTCAGACAAAGGGCCGCTTCGCAGCGGCCCATTATTTTGCGGGGTGAAAGTTTTGCAGGATGGAATTTAGTGGACTGGATTTGCCTGGAATGCGGCTCCGCATTTTTTGGGCTTATAGGTGCTTACATCGCCCATGACAAATGAGCCGTTATTACAGTTGAGCGCCAGATTGCCGGCTGTGGCTGTAATGGTGTCAGTTGCCTGGAAGTTGATTACGGATACGGTATCGACCACCAGACCGTCAATGGTATTGCCGCCGATGGTGTTGCCGCCTTCACTCGTGAGTGACGAAGCCTGATTTACCAGAACTCCATTGCCCGTATTGCCGGAAATAATCACGCCGCTATCCAGAGATGTGTCAGAATGCTCCACCACTTCAATTCCGCCGGCGCCGTTGCCGCTGATTTGCGTGGCGATAAATTCGCAATGGCTTGTTCCACCACAGTGGACTCCCAGCCCGCTATTGCCGCTGATGATTCCATTAGTCATGGCCACGCCGCTGTTATTCAAAACCAGCAGTCCATAAGATCCGCTGTTGCTGGTGATTTGAATATTGCCGCTGAGGTCGGCTTGCCCAACGCCAAAAACCTGGATTCCGCCGAGCCCGTTGTGGCTGAAAATGCTTGCCGCTGAACCGCCGCTGCTTACGGTCAAATGCGCCGTGTTTACGCTGACGCCCAGCCGCCCGTTATTGCTGACATTCACGTTGGCCTCAAGGTAGAGGCTGCCGCCGCTTGAGCTGATGCCAGAGCGAGTGCTGCCGGTAACAGCGCCATTGGAGAAGTGAATCAGAGAATCTGCGGTTTGAATGCCAATGAATCCGCTGTTTTGCACTGAGACGCCATTGAAGCGAATTGGCGAGCTGGCAACGACGACGACGCCCTGTCCGCCGTTAAAAACCATGTTCCCTGTGATGTTGACCCGCTGGGAATTTGAAATCGTCAGCACAGAATTTGTGGGATCTGACGCGTTGACTGTGGCCGTGGGATTGCCAAACATATTCAGGTCCGCGCGCGTGTCAATCACCACATTCTCCGTGCATGTGCCGGAAACCGCGATGTTGTTTGGGCCCGCGGCAGGCAGTGATCCGAGTGCCTGATTGATAGAGGTGAAGGCGCCGGGGGTGGCTCCGGAGCAATCGACTGTTGCGCTACCGGCAAAAGCCAGGCTGGACGACAGCAGAAGAAGCAATGAACAGGCAAAAAACAGTTTGGATCCGGAAGAACAGATTTGCATACTCTCTTTTTTCCTTGTGTTTCTGGATTTTTGAAATGAACGGGTCAGCCTGTGTCAGCAAAATTTGGGCTGCCAAGACACTAGTGATCGAGAGGGGAAAATCGTTGCGCGTAGGCGGGCAAATCTTTTTGGCTGGCAGGTAAAGGTTTGCAGAACCTGGGCAATCCATTGCAAACAAAGGGGAATTTTACGCGGGGACTTTAGAAAGCTCAGCGTTGGAGCCGCAAAGCACCACACCCACTCGCTCACCCGCATGCGGCTTGTACACGCCAGAGATCAGCGCAGCCAGCGCAGTAGCGCCGCCGGGTTCGGCGATGAGGCGCAAGTTTTGCCACAAGAGCTTTTGCGCGTTGACGATCTGGTCGTCGGTGACCAGCAGAGATTGCGGAACAAACTTCTGTGCGATGGGGAACATGAGTTCACCGGCGCGGCGTGCGCCCAGAGAGTCTGCGGCAACGCCGCCAGTTTCCACTTCTACTACATGTCCGGCAGCCAATGAGTTATGCAGTGTTGGCGCGCGCTCCGGTTCGACAGCGATCACCCGAATTCGATCCTGATACCACGCGGCCGCGCCGCCAATTAAGCCTCCGCCACCCACGGCGATGAGCACGGAATCCAGCCCGCGCACCTGCTCTTCAAACTCCATGGCCATGGTGCCCTGGCCCGCGAGAACGTGAGGATCGTCATAGGCGTGAATGGGGACAGACCCGGTTTCTTTTGCGCGTTCGCGGCTGGCGGCAAGCGCTTCAGAATAATTATTGCCGGTTACATTGATCGTGGCGCCGTATTGGCGCAGGCGGTCTATCTTGTTTGGCGGAGTGATGACGGGAACAAAAATCTCGGCCTTGTGCGAAAGTTTGTGAGCTGCGTAGGCAACGGCCGCGCCGTGATTTCCGCCCGACGCGGCAATCACACCAACGGCTGGAACGGTGGAAGAGAGAATGCAATTGAATGCGCCGCGAGGTTTGAATGATCCGGTGTGCTGAAGGCATTCCAGCTTGAAGAAGATTTTGGCGTCCACGCCGAAAGCATTTTCTTCCAGGGCCATAACAGGAGTACGCCGCACGTGCATGGCGATCCGGCGGGCGGCATTCTGGATTTCAGTGCGTGAGATCATTCGGGTTCGGCCTTCTGAAAGCTTCGGCTTCCTGATTTGGCCTTTATGCTGGCGGTGGTGACAGTCTGCTTGGGCCGGTCGTCAACGGTGAGGCGGAAAATGTCCGGTCGCGAATAATGGCCAACCACGTCAAAATCAAATTTAGCTTTGGGCAGCAGGCCGCGATCAAGCTCAGCGATCAGGATTGCTTCGTCTTCAAAATCAGGGCCGGCGATGAACTCACCAAAGGGGCCAACAATACAGCTTCCGCCCCGCGAGATTACAGTCTCTGGCTCTTCACCAAAGGTGGAAGAATAATGTTTGGGAAAATCGCGGCGTCGGTTGAATTGGTTGCAGCCCAGAACAAAGCAGCGGCCTTCCGTGGCAATATGCTGCATGGTGGCTGTCCATGAGGCGCGATGGTCCGCCGTGGGCGCGCAATAAATCTCAATGCCCTGCGAATACATAAAAGTGCGCAGCAGCGGCATGTAATTTTCCCAGCAGATCACGGCACCAAGCCTGCCCAGCGGAGTATCAAAGACCGGCAGGGTTGATCCGTCACCGTAGCCCCAGATCAACCGCTCTGAAGCTGTGGGCATAACCTTGCGATGCTTGCCAAGAAATTTTCCGTCGGGCGCGAAGAAGAGCACGCAGCAATACAGTGTGCCGCCCTCGCGCTCAATCACTCCCATGACCAGATAAACGGAATTTGCCCGTGCGGCTTTGCTGAGTGCGTCCACGGTTGGTCCGGGAACTTCTACCGCACTTTCAAAGTAGCGCTTAAAGTCTTCACGGCCTGCGTCAGTGCGAGAACCCACGGCTGCGCCAAAGTCGAGTCCGCGCGGGTAGCCCGAGATAAATGCTTCAGGAAAGAGCACAAGCTGCGCGCCTTGCCGGGCGGCATCGCGGGTAAGATCCAGCGCTTTGGCCAATGTCTTTTTGCAGTCAAAAGCAACGGATGCAGCCTGCACCACGGCTACGGTTACTGTGCTATCGGACTTTTGCTGCGGCGTGCGCTTCTTCATGCAAGAGGGTTACGGAAATAAGAACTATATAGTAAACAAATAAATCACTGCTGGCTTGGTGCTTCAGGCGTCGAATAGACAGGGTTTGGTTCAGGTTTATCCTTTATTTATTATTGGAAAGTCTAATTGTACGGTTACGGCAAAGGCCCTAAAGATCATTTTTATCAGTTATTTGCACAATTTTGTTCGACAAATGAGTGCAGCCAGACGAAAATAGCTGATTGCAGCTTCCGGAGTCTTGGTAAGTGCCATTTACGCGAAATCGGTTGG
>DASZMF010000159.1:0-3720 GCA_035552035.1 Candidatus Angelobacter sp. | reverse complement strand
TGTGAGGGTTGCTGCTACCTTCCTCATACGCTCCTGCTCACCTCTAGGCTCTGCCTAAGTCCTTCATTTTCAGGGAAATGGTGGGGGACAATTTACCCGTTGTCTTGCCCGGATTTAGACTATAACGGAAGCCAGATTATACACCGGTTCCTGTGCAATCATAGAACGACTTTAGTAACTAAATTTGCGCTGTGATAGCATAAAAAGTTTGCCGTACGTTACTAAAAGCTGCTATGGCCCGCCAGACCACCCATCAAACTGAGCCTAATAAGCCCAAAAACGTCAAGCGTGACCCCGTAGCCTCCGGGGAGCGCGATGCCGCGTTTAATCGCTCTGCCGGCCATAATTACTTCCTGGAAGACAAAATGGAGGCAGGCGTCGTCCTGACTGGCTCAGAAGTCAAGTCCGTTCGCGCTGGCCGCGCCAACCTTAAAGATGGATACGCCCTGCTTAAAGACGGCGAATTGTGGCTCCTGAATGCCCACATTGGCGCCTACGAAAACGCAGGTTATGCCGGACATACCCCGCTCCGCACCCGTAAACTTCTGGTCCACGCGGACGAGTTACGGAAACTCCAGGGCAAAACCCAGCAAAAAGGCTACACTCTCATCCCCACCCGTATGTACTTCAAAAACGGTAAGATCAAATGTGAGATTGCCCTGGCTAAAGGCAAACAAAGCTGGGACAAACGTGAAACCGAACGCCGTCGCACCGCAGATAAAGAAGCGCGTGACGCCATTGCCCGCTCCCGACGGCAATAACTACGGTCGTCCTTATATATAGGAGAGACTGATTTATATAGGCAGAGACTGAAAAGCAGACCACTGACTCTTGAGATTTTGAGTTCTCTGAGGCTCAAGTCCTCAAGTTTTGATATTTGTTTTTTGGATCTTTTGTTTTTTGCGGTTTTCGTTAAAAGAATTTGGTTTAAAGATTTTAGATTTGAACACTTTTGGTTTAGAGCTATTTGATTTCCCGATGTACCGATTTCCCGATTCAAAGACAGGAGCAAGAACGTCATCATGGATACACGCCTGATCGCCGCCAATCCCGCTGAAGTTGAAACCGAATGCCTGGTCGCCATTGCCCTTGACCACGGCAGTAAAGCTCCCGGCAGCAAAGAGTGGAAGAGCGAGCCCCGTCTCGCCGTGAAAGACGCTGCTCTTGAGAAAGCCGTGGCCGATCTCTTCACCAGCGGAGAAGTTACCGGCAAAGCCTATGAGACCGTGGTGCTCCATCGCCCGCAGGGACTGAAGGCAAAACGGCTGATGATCGTCGGCGCAGGCAAAGCCAAAACCTTTAGCCATGCAGAAGTGCGCCGCGCAGCAGGGTCGGCCATCCGCAGCCTGAAGCCAAAAGCAATTAAGAGCTGCGCTTTCGTCATCCCAGAATTATCAACCGGCGCGGAAGACGCCGTGCGCTCCGTTCTTGAAGGCGCGCTGGTGGCTGATTTTGATCCTGACACTTACCGCAGTGATCGCAAAGATCTCAGCATGAAAGATTTCACTGTCGTTGCGCCTACAGGAGCAGATCAAGCCAAGCTGCAGCAAGCGCTAACGCAAGGGCGCGTCATCGGCGAATCGCAAAACTTTACCCGCATGCTGGTGAACGAACCCAGCAACCGCATGACGCCCACCATGCTCGCCCATCAAGCTAAAAAAATGTGCGAAACCGTGGGCCTCAAATTCGAGGCGTATGGTCCAGACAAAATCAAAGAATTAAAAATGGGAGCATTCTGGAGCGTGGCGCAAGGCTCAGACGAAGAGCCCAGGCTGATCGTGATGCGCTATGAGCCGCAAGGCGCGCCAGAAAAACCAGTGCTAGGCCTGGTTGGCAAAGGCGTCACCTTTGATACCGGCGGCATCTCCATTAAACCCGCCGACGGCATGGAAAAAATGAAATACGATATGGCCGGCGGCGCAGCCATGATCGGCGCCATGCGCGCCATCGCCATGCTGAAGCCAAAAGTAAAGGTCATTAGTATTGTCTGCGCCACAGAAAATATGCCCAGCGGCAAAGCGCAAAAACCGGGCGACGTGCAGATTGCCATGTCCGGCAAATCCATTGAGATCATTAATACAGACGCTGAAGGCCGGCTAGTCCTCGCCGATGGCCTCCACTACGCCCGCACCCTGGGCTGCACTCACCTGATCGACGCCGCAACCTTGACCGGCGCATGCGTAGTAGCCCTGGGCCACGCCAACGCCGGCGTCTTCGCCAACGACGAGGATGCCTACCAACACTTCACCCAGGCCCTGCAAAAATCCGGAGAAAAATTCTGGCGCCTGCCGCTGGACCAGGAATACCTGGACCAGATCCGCTCCAACATAGCCGACATAATGAACACCGGCGGCCGCTGGGGCGGCGCCAGCACAGCAGCAGTCTTCCTAAAAGAATTCGTCGACGACACACCCTGGCTCCACCTGGATATAGCCGGCACCGCCTGGATTGACGACGCCAAAAGCTGGATCGCCAAAGGCCCCTCAGGAATCGCCGTGCGAAGCCTAGTAGAGTTCGTTCGAAGCTTTGAAGGCAACAGTTAGTGAAATCTATGGTTACCTGCAATCGGATATACACGAACTAAGCCTATACAAGTTAAGTTAACCTGCGACCCTCTGCTTAGAAGGCAGAGGGTTATAAGATATCGGCTGAATGCTGTAATCATAATTTTATTTTATCCAAGAATCTCTCTTGTTTTATTTAACTGAAATTGGGTATAACAAATTGCAAAATAAATTTAAGGTCTTTTTCCTGGGCAGATGGCGTTTAACGCCTCTGCCTTGGCCGTGATTCTTATCCTTGAATAGTATCGCGACATCTTTATCGACTGATGTCCGGCGATCGACATAATCGTCTCATCCGGTGCGCCTGACTCAAACAGCTTCGTGATGATCTGGTTGCGAAAGTTTCTTGGCTGCAGCCAGTCCAGCCCGGTTGTTTCGCGCATGCTCCTGAACGCCGACCGTATAAAGTAGGGCGACGCCGGCTTCGTCACGTCGTAGCTCCCGCGCTTCACCCTGAACGGGAAAATATAGTGGTCCGGATGCCACGCTCCCAGCTTCTTCGCCCGCTCCACGATCCGCAATGCCTGTTTCGCTGCGACTTCATTCAGAGGCACCACACGCGCGCGAAATTCATTCTTCACCTTCGTATCTGGGATATGAATCGTCGGCGTCTCCTGCTCAAGAAACACATGCTTCAGCTGTAGATAGCGCAGCTCAATCCCCATCGCTGACGTATTATTTGTCAGCGACACCGCCCAGTACGCCACACTCCAATCCACATTACCCGACGCAATCCGAAAAAATCTTTCCTCTTCCGCCGACGTCAAAACTTTCGGCGGCGTCCAGTTTGGCATCGGCAGCGGCTTGTAATGCTTCTCGATCAAATCCCACAAATCCGCCATCTTCAGTATCTGCGACAGCGTATTCAACTCATGGTTCACGCATGACGCGCCAACAAACATCTTCCGCAGTCTTTGATATTCCAGAAAATGCCCAATATGAATTTGCGAGAGCAACACCCCTTCAAACTTTTTCTTCAGGTTGCGTATATACCATTCATACATTTCAATCGTCCTGGGCTTCTTGCAGTGCAGCTTCTTTATTTCCAGCCAATGCGCGGCTGCGTCGTCAAAAGGTAGTGTCTGAAACTGTAGTGGCGTAGTTACTTTCATGTTGTTACCTTGCTTGAGCCAGTTCTGCGGTGAGGATAGGTTGC
>DASZMF010000158.1:0-6937 GCA_035552035.1 Candidatus Angelobacter sp. | reverse complement strand
CTCGCACGGTACGGAAAGTTCGATGGCGTCCTTTCACTGGGCGTCCCATTGACATCTTCCGCCCCTGCGGCTGGCGAGCCTTCTCCCAGTCTGGACTGCCGAAAGAAGTTTCTATCTGAGCACCAGACCATTCCAAAAAATTAATGACATTTGCAAATTCAGGATGTTTTTCGCACCTCTCTGGTATAAACGCCTGCCGGCCAGTTCCCGTAAAGTCAGTCCAAGGCCGCAGGCGGTCGCAGGTGACCGTTTAAGAATGGTGATTAATCCTTCAGTAACTATCTTGAGGTCTTTGTCTTACAGCATGCGGCACGGAATTGCTGTACTCTAAATAGGGAACCCAAAACAAAGGAAATGGATTCTGGTCTGCTGTGAAAACGGCAGATCGTAACAAGGTATGCCCGGTCGCGACGAAAAAATCCCGCAAACTAAATTTACAGTCATTCAGTACGTAATCTTGGCTGTGTTCATTGTGCTCGCTTACGGATTGTGGACTTTGCAGGTCCGCAAGACGGAAGAGTACGTCTCGCGTTCTGAACAGAACCGCATTCGCCAGGTCCCCATCCTTGCGCCGCGCGGCAAAATTTATGATCGCGAAGGGCAGCTGATCGTCGATAACTATCCGTCATTCTCCGCGCTGCTGTTGCGCGACCAGATGCGCGATCTCAACGCCGACGCACAAAAGATCGCAGACGGACTCCACCTTCCAGTAGAGGACGTGCTGGAAAAAATCCGGCGCTACCAGCTCGCGCACAAGCCCGCCTTTGAACCGATTATCGTGAAGGATGACATTACGCCTGACGAGCGCGCGTTCATTGAGTCACATCGCGACGAATTCCCTGAGCTGGAAACGCTGATGATCCATCGCCGCCTGTATCCGAAAGATGGATTTATGGCGCACCTGATCGGCTACGTGGGTGAAGTCAGCGAAGACATGCTCAATACTGAGCGCTTTGAGCTTTATCAAAAAGGCGACATCGTGGGCCAGTCTGGCGTGGAACTGCAATACAACGATCTGCTGATGGGCAAAGACGGTTCGCGCCGCGTGCTGGTCAACAGCAAGGGCAAAGAAGTGGGGCGTCCGCCGAACGCGAATATTCCCGCAGTGCCCGGGCAAAAACTGAAGCTCACAATCGATATCGATATTCAAAAAGCTGCTGAGCAGGCCATGGAGGGCAAGAATGGCGCCGTGGTGGCAATGGACCCGCGCAACGGCGAGATTCTGGCCATGGTGAGCCGTCCGACATTTGATCCGAATGATTTTGCCGTGCGCATCTCGGCCAAAGAGTGGGCCGGTCTGGTAGAAGACCCCGCGCATCCGCTCTTTAACAAAGCGATTCAGGCGCAGCTTGCGCCAGGATCGGTGTTCAAGATTGTGATGTCTGTTGCGGGATTGCAGGAAGGCATTGCACAGAACCTGCATGTGAACTGCGGCGGTGGCGGCGTGTTTTTTGGCCGCTACTTTAACTGCTGGGTAAAAGGCGAGCATCGCGTTCACGGGCCGGTGGATATCAGCAAGGGCATTTATCAATCCTGCGATGTTTTCTTTTACACGCTGGCCGAACGACTGGGCATTGAGAAGATTGCCAAGTGGGCCACCGCCATGGGGCTGGGCAAGAAGACAGGTATTGATCTGCCCAACGAAGTCACTGGAATCATGCCGTCTGAAGAGTGGAAGCAGAGAACGTTCCACCAGAAGTGGTACGCAGGTGAAGTGATCTCCGTAGGCATTGGACAGGGCGCGGTCGCCGTAAGTCCGATTCAGTTGGCGCGCACGATTGGCGGCATCACCATGGGCGGAACATTTTATCGCCCGCATGTGGTGAACCCGGAGCAGATGCCGGCGCTTTACAAGAATGTTGCTACCTCTACATCCGGAATGCCAGATGTAGTGCATGTGCCGATTGATCCGCAGAACTGGATCACCATCACCAACGCCATGGCGGGCGTGGTGAATGCAGCGTCGCCCAGCGAGCCAGAAGGCGGTACGGCCCCCAGCGCGCATATTTTAGGCGTGGATTTTGCCGGCAAAACCGGCAGCGCCCAGGTTGTAAGCAACGCGTTCCGCAAAAGCAAGGGCGGAGCCGCCAAACAATTTGCCGACAACAGCTGGTTCGTGGGCGTTACGCCGCGAAGAAATCCAGAGATTGTGGTGGCTGTGCTGTTTGAAGGCGGCGAACACGGCAAACTGGCCGCACGCCTGGCTGCGCAAGTCGTAAGAGCCTACGTGGAAAAGCAACGCCGTCTGCGCAACGATCCCATGTTGTTCAGCGACAAAGCTGATCCAGGATCGGTCCCGATTGCCGGTGTATGGAACCAGCCTGACACGGCTGACCACGATGCCGATGCTAAAACTGCGAAAGCAGCGAGCGGCGATAATCAAAACAAGAGCAATGAAAACGCCGGCGCTCAGGAAGTCGCGCAAGAGAGCCGTCTGCAGGGTGGAACTTTACTGATTCCAATCCAGAGAACGAATATCCGGAAAGCCGCGCGGCCGGTCTCCATTGGATTGGCAGGATCAAACTAATGCGCAGGCTTATTTCTTTCCGCGATTTTGACTGGCTTTTGCTCACTTTTATTTTGTTGATTTGCGCGCTGGGTGTGCTGGAAATTTACAGCACCACCTACGGAACCAAATTTGCCGGGGCGCATATCCGCCAGGTTTACTGGATACTAGCTGGTCTGGGTGTGATGCTGGTAGTGAGCATGGTCAACTACCAGATACTGCTGGAAAATTCGCGCTGGCTTTATGCCGCTTCCATCCTGTCGCTGCTGGCGGTCGCTATTTTTGGCAAGAAATATCTGGGAGCGCGGCGATGGATACTGCTTCCCGGCGGACAGCACTTTCAGCCCTCCGAATGGGTGAAGCTGGTGCTGATTCTCATGCTGGCCAAATATTTCAGCGCGCAGGGCGAACGCGAAGACGCGTCACTGGCTGACATTGTGAAAGCCGGTTTGATTGCTGGCATACCCATGCTGCTTGTGCTCAAGCAGCCTGACCTGGGCACCGCGCTGACGTATGTTCCTGTAGCGCTCATGGGATTATTTCTTGGCGGAATACAGGTTAAGCACGCGGCGGTGATTTTAGTATTCGCGGGCTTATTGATGCCGGGAGTCTGGCATTATGGGCTTAAGCCTTACCAGAAAGACCGGTTGACGAACTTTCTGCATCCTGAAGCGGATTCGCAGAAGACGGGGTATCAACTTGAGCAATCCAAGATTGCCGTGGGTTCCGGCGGCATCTGGGGCAAGGGCATTGGAAAAGGCACACAAACACAGGGATCTTTTCTTCCTGAGCCGCATACCGATTTTATTTTTGCCGCCTGGTCAGAAGAACATGGCTTTGTGGGCGCACTGGCCTTACTACTGCTATACTTCTTAGTATTAATGCGTTTGATCCATAACGCGCAGACCGCGCCTGATAGCGCGGGCGGCTTTGTGGTGATGGGTGTGGTTGCGGTTTTGCTCTTCCACATCCTGGTAAACGCGGGAATGGTGGTTGGGTATATGCCCGTCACCGGCATTCCTTTACCGCTGATGAGCTACGGTGGTTCTTCAGTGTTGTTTATGTTTCTGGCGCTGGGTATTGTGATGAATATTCGTATGCGCCGTTTCGTAAACTAAAGGAATCGAAACCGCGCCAAGAGGCGCGACAGGAAAACAGTTTATTCAAGATTGAACGTTACGCCCTGACGTAAAAAGAAAGGGCGCCGGCGGAACGAAGGGGAGCCGGAGAGTATCAGAAAGCATTGCCGGGCAGGGAACGGCCCCGCGGAAAACCAATCAGGCGCAGTTACAGCGCTTGCCTGGAGATCCGCAGTGTGTGCCACAAACCCGGAGTGCAAAGGTGCACAGATTTTTCAAACAAGTCATAAGCAGATTGCAGAGGTTGGCCGGAGAGATTCTCTCGCCGCCGCCGAATTGTATTTCCTGCATAAGATCAGATTGAATTTCCGAGCACAAAAAGCCAGCCTGCCAGCGTTACACACGCCGGCCTCCTGACCTTTTTCTGAACCCTCCCGCGTCATCTTCCTGCCGGTAGAAACCGGAGAAGATCCATGGCGAAAGAACTCTATGTCTCTTCCACCCCACATGAAACCAAAGTGGCCGTGGTGGAAGAAGACCAACTTACAGAAATTTATTACGAGCGGGAAAACGAATACACGCTGGCCGGCTCCATCTACAAAGGGCGCGTCACGCGCGTGCTGCCGGGAATGCAATCGGCTTTTGTGAATATCGGGCTGGAACGCGACGCGTTTCTTTATGTGTCCGATTTCCTGCTGGAAGAAGACGAAGACTCGGACGCGATTGGCGAAGCGGTGGCCAGTTCTCGCACTTCGCCCATTATTGAAGTGCGCAGCGGAGAAGGCACCCAGAGACCGCTGGACGCAGAAGATATGTTGCCGCCGCTGGAAGCGGATGGCGAAGACGACGATGCCGGACAAGATGCGGTAGAAGGTTCGTCGCAGGAAAATGGTCGGCAGCAGGAACCAGAGCGTGAAGGCGCGCGCAAATGGCGCGGACGCCGTCGCCGTGGAAGAGGCGGACGTGACCGGTCTGAGCGTAATCCGAATGAGCAGCAGGCAGCGGGCGATCATGGAGAGCGCGAGAAGCCAGTTGAAGCCGCTGCGGAAGAAGGCAGTGAGCAAGAAGCAATTGAGGTGCAGGCAGAAGAGCATACTGAGGCGCCAAGGCATGAAAGCCGCGAGCCTCGTCACGAGGAACGCCACGAGCGCAGGCCAGAGCGCCACGAGAGTCGGCGCGAAGATAATCGTCGCGAGGATAGCCGCGGGCGCGACGACAACCGGCGTGAATCACGCTATGACAATCGGCGCGAGCCTCGCCATGAAAATCGGTCAGAGCCTGAGTTTGAACAGCAGCGCCCTGAGCCGATACTGCTGCCCGGCGAGTCCATTTCCAAGTACCAGCCGCATGCAGCGCAGTCAACAACAGCTGCTGCTCCGCAGACCCCAGTAAAAACAGAATCAGCGTCACGGCCGAAGCCATCCACGGAATATTCGATTGACATGTCCTCGTTTTCCGCGGGATCCATGGTGCTGCCGGGCGAGTCACTGGCCAAGTACGACAACAAGCAGGAGAAGAAGTCACACTCATCGCGCCGCACTAGCGAGCCCGCAGCGCACCAGGCGGCTTCAGTTACAGAATCTGCGGCGGCAGAGGCGTCCGCTTCAGAATCAGTCGCGGCAGAATCAGCTGTAACGGAATCACATGCAGTGGGAACACAAGAGCATGGTTTCCTGCAGGACGCAGAATCTGCCGGGCCTGTCCCACCGCACTTTGAGCAGGAAGAAAAGACTGAAGCGCGTGTGGAAGCGCCCAGAGTTTTCCATCGCAGAGAGCGTGCGCCAGTGGCGGAAGTGGCAGTTCCCGAAGTGGCAGCAACGCTCGAACACAATACAGCTCATGAAGAGCGTCCTGAGTTGGAGCCGGCAGAGCCGCAATTTGCCAACCGGCATGAAGTCAGCGCCTTCAACTCCGCTGCAACTCAAGTAGAAGAGATTGAAGAAGAGGAAATCGAGGCAGAAGAAACTGAAGAAGATGAGGCAGAAGCCGCCACGCATCTGGATTCAGCTTTAGAAGCTCCAGCACAGCAGCCGTGGACTCCCGTTGCGCCTTCATCTGAGCACCGCATGGAAGCCCGCGGCGTGATGGAAGAAGAAGAAATTGAAGAAGAAGAAAGCGATATGCCCGGCTTCCAGGAAGATGCGGACATGGGCGAATTCGAAGAGCTGGAAGAAGAAGTTCTGGGCCAGTCCAGCGAGCTGCTTCCCATGGGCAACGAACTGATGGAAGCAGTACGCGACGCGCGCGTGAACGAGAACGCCACCGGAAAATATGAAACCGTTGAACTTGATTCTGACGAGCAGGAAGAAGTGGAAGAAGCTTTCGGCGCGGAAGAAGACATGGAAGGCGGCGAAGAAGAGGGTGGAGAAGAATCTGAAGACGCAGATGGCGAGCAGCGTGCCCCGGCGGCTGCAGGTGGTCATCAGCGCACGGATCGCGGCAACAGACCGCAAGACCGCCGTGGTGGTCGCCGTGGCGGGCCGCAGGGTCGGCGCATGCGCGGGCGTCCACGGCAGCAGACGCGGCAGATGCCGGCCATCAGCGACCTGCTGAAAGAAGGCCAGGAAATTCTGGTGCAGATTGCCAAAGAGCCTATCGCGAAAAAAGGTGCGCGTATCACCAGCCACATCGCTTTGCCTGGACGCTATCTGGTGTACATGCCTACGGTGCATCACACCGGTGTTTCACGCAAGATTGCCTCTGAGGAAGAACGCCACAGGCTGAAGCGGATTGCACTGAGCGAGCGCGGCGATGCGCAGGGCGGATTCATTGTCCGCACGGCAGCCGCAGGCGCGGAAGAGCAGGATTTGCGGAACGATATTCGCTTCCTCATTAATCTGTGGACTGAAATTCGCGGACGCGCTGAAACTTCTAAAGCGCCGGCGCTGATCTATCACGACTTGAATCTGGTCGAACGTATTTTGCGCGACCAGGTGAGCGGCAGCTTCTCTGCGATCTGGGCTGACACTGAACAGGAATACGAACGCATTCTCCGCTTCGTGAGCCGCTTCCAGCCTTCGCTGGTGCGTCGCGTAAAGCTGTATAGCAAAGATACGCCGCTATTTGAGCAGTTCAACATCACAGACGAAATCAACAAGGCGCTCAAGTCGAAAGTCTGGCTGCGCAGCGGCGGTTATATCGTCATCAACCAGACGGAAGCGCTGGTGGCGATTGACATTAACACCGGTAAATACGTGGGCAAGACGGCGCGTCTGGAAGACACGATCGTGAAGACCAATATTGATGCCATCAAGGAAATCGTGCGGCAGATTCGCCTGCGCGACCTGGGCGGCATTATCGTGATTGACTTCATTGACATGGACGAACGCCGCAATCGGGCCAAAGTTATGCA
>DASZMF010000157.1:0-2372 GCA_035552035.1 Candidatus Angelobacter sp. | reverse complement strand
TTTCTGAATCAAAGCTGCGTTTGCGTGCGCGGTCAGCCTCAAACGGTGAGACCACCGGCTGCTGCTTGGCAGCAGGCGTAGCGAATGCAGGCGCGCCGGCAGAGACAGGAGCGGGCCGCAATGCTGGCGTTCTTTGCGCATCGCCTGTTTTCTGTGGCTGCCCTTGCCCTTCACTAGCAACCTGGCTCAGGATCTGTTCCAACGGAAGAATGCGTTGCGCGTGCACCATCTTGAGCACGCCCAATTCCAGATGGAATCGCTGCTCCTGCCGATATCCCAGTTCATCAAACGTGCGCAGCATGATCTGTAGAAAACGCGCCAGCTCTTCCTCAGAAAATCCGCTGGCGACGCGCGCCACGCGCGACCGTTCGTCAGAAGAGATCTGCAACAGCGCTGAGCTTTCACCCGCCACTTTGGCGACTATCGAATTGCGCAGAAAACGAACAAGCTGCCGGGCAAAGTGCGCTGGGTTGTACCCTTCAGTCATCAGCCGATCCAGCAGCCGCAATGCTTCTTCACTGGAACTGCGGACGACCGTGCCCATCAAGTCTTCCATTACTTCCGAGCCAACATTGCCCACCAGCCCGCGCACCAACTCGCCACTCAGCGTGGTGCCACAGCAGGCAATGGCCTGGTCCATAATGGAAAGCGCGTCGCGCATGGAGCCATCACCGGCCTCAGCCAGCACGGCCAGAGCTTCACTATCGGCGGCAATGTTTTCTTTCGCGGCAATCGCGCCGAGCTGCCCAATGATCTCGTCAAACTTCACCGCATGAAAGCTGAAGTGCTGGCAGCGCGAGCGGATGGTCTGCGGAATGTCCTCGGCCTGCGTGGTGGCCATCATAAAAATAATATGTGGCGGCGGCTCTTCCAGAGTCTTGAGTAGCGCGTTGAACGCCGCGTCGGTAATCTGATGTGCTTCGTCCAGAATATAAATCTTGTAACGGTCACGCGCCGGACGATACCGCGCTGCGTCACGCAGTTCGCGTATCTCGTCGATGCCGCGGTTGGTCGCTGCGTCAATTTCAATCACATCCACGGCGCTTCCCGCTCGCACTTCTACGCAGGACTCACACATGCCGCACGGCTCAGGATTCGGATTGCTGGTGGCGCGGCAGTTTAGCGCCATGGCCAAAATGCGCGCAATCGTCGTCTTGCCAATGCCGCGATGGCCGCTGAAGATATAGCCGTGGGCGATGCGCTGCTGTTCAATGGCATTTTTCAGCGTGCGGGTGACGTGGTCCTGCCCAATTACCTCAGAAAAACGCTGCGGCCGATATTTACGCGCCAGTACCTGGTAGCTCATGGTGGAAACTTGATTATAACTCTTTGAGCGCAGGAGAATTTCAACAGCACTGCTGCAAATGACAACGCTTGGCGCAGATTTTTACTCGCGTGTTGTCAGTGACTTGCAGCGCGCGCGGGCTTTGCGGCCGCTTCTTTCGTCGAAGCGTTCACGCCCGACCAGACCAGGCGATGGAACTGGTCGTCCATCTCAGCGGCAGAAACCGGCATGCCGCGGTCCACCCACCAGTTAAGCGACGAAAACAGCGCACCGGCAAGCGCATGGGACATGGCGGCAAACTGCCCGGCTTTGGCTTCTTTCGCAGGACACAATTTCACCAGCCGCTTCTCTATCGTCCGCGCAAAGTATCCCTGGCCAAGCTCCATCACATCATGCGCCTTGCCGGAAGCCGTCAACGCTTCCCGCAAATTCTTCACGTCGGCAATGTGAGTAAGCAATTCGCGCACCGGCGCCACGCGCTTTGAGTCCTCGCCTCTGCGCTCAAGCATGCTGGACATCATCTCCCAGAAATCTTCTACGTCGCTGAGAAACAGATCGTCTTTGTCACGATAGTGTGCATAAAAAGTTGACCGCCCCACTTTCGCGCGGTCCAGTACGTCCTGCACTGTAACGGATTTGAATGGCCGCTCCTGCATCAACTCAATCAGCGCATCACCCAAAGCGTTTCGTGTCCGCCAGGCCCGGCGATCCAGTTTTGGCTTAGGCTTGGCTGTTGCTTTCACGGCTTTGGTCTTTTTTCCGGACATTCAATGCCTCTTTGTTCAGGATCGCGGCTCTTCCCGCAAATCAGTATTGACGCGCTCCCAACTCAACTCTAGAGTGCAATTCATGAGAGATAATCGCATGAGCGGCTCAGCGCTGATCGCAGGAATGATCGGCTTTATTATAACGATGGCTTTTCATCCCACGGGGCACGATCTTGGCTCGCCGGACCACGCGGCATTTATGATGCGGCTGAATATAGCCGTCCACTCGCTGGCTCTGGTCTGCATTCCCATTCTATTTCTAGGCGCTCTTGGACTCACGAAATTTCTGGACTCGCCCAACCGGCTCGCACTGGCTGGAC
>DASZMF010000156.1:0-7094 GCA_035552035.1 Candidatus Angelobacter sp. | reverse complement strand
GCCTCCAGCAATTCCTGCAGGTTGGTGGCTCTCCGGCGGCCGATCCGCAAAAGATGTGCGGCCGAGTTGAAATAAAAAGGTGAACGCGCCCAGCGCGAACGGGTTGTGGGCAATGGAGGTGCCGTAGCCATAAGTATTCCTCTTGCCACCGGGCGGGTCGGCCCGATCAATGATTGCTGGTAGTACTTGGATGCCCGGCGCCTAAGCGCTGTTGCCGGCTTACCGGCGTCTAAGGCCAGAGCTGGGTGGCGCGAACAAAAATGAAAAGCCAATGCCAATCAGCAGCATCCAGCCAAGGTTGGAACGCGCGGAATCATTGGCGATGGCGATGCTTCCGGTAGGTCCAAATAAAAACGTAGCGAAAAACAGGGTTGCCAGGACGGTGCCGAGTATCCCAGCTTTGGCCCCCAAGAACGCGGCGGTGACCAGCAGGATCCCGGTGAAAATGAGTGGAACCAGATTTTTCCAGGCGTGGCCTTCAGACGCCGCAATGGCTCCCATGGCGGCCAGGCTGCAAATCAATCCGCCAATGGCCGCGTCCATCAGAGGCAGGGTCCAGAGCTTCTCGGCGGTCACTTTGATCCGGGTTTTATTGATCCAATGATTCAGATGCATGCAAATTTTTTCCTAGTGTTTCTGGCTCTTCTTTGTTTCTCGCTCTTTGTGAATTCTTGCGGAACCGAAATTTTCTGCCAGCATTTTTAGGATGACAAAAGTCAGGGTTGCTGTGGGATAAATCGAGAGCTGGATGCAAGGTTTTTTTCAGCTGCATTCAAAGTGCATCCGAAAGCCACATGGGGTACAAGAATCCGACACACTTCATTTAATGCGCGCAGATGTTTACTATGAGTTTTAGAATCCAGCATCAACTTAGGATTTGTCTGGAGTTTCAGCATCTTATGGATTTAAGGTTTCGCCACGGCCCGGTAACCGTTTCATCGTTCTTTTTTCCAATGTTCTTTTGTCAAACGTTCCATGCATACTGCTGATCCATTTCTCTTTCAGCTGTTCTTCATCTTCGTGTGGGCAAAACTCTTTGGCGAAGCCTTTGAGAGGATGCACCTACCAGCAGTGCTGGGCGAGATTCTTGCCGGAGTGCTTCTTGGACCCTACGGCGCGCGGCTGGTGGTCCCCACAGACGCCATCTACGCTATTGCCGGTATTGGCGCCATTTTTCTTCTATTCACAGTTGGTTTGGAAACGCAGCCTAAAGATCTGATCAGCGTTGGGCGGACGTCGCTCTATGTCGCGCTGGCGGGGATTGCGGTGCCATTTGCCTTTGGCTTCTGGTATATGCTCTTGCGCCATAGCCCGGTGCATGAGGCCGTGTTTGTTGCCGCCGCCATGGTGGCTACCAGCGTGGGCATTACAGCGCGCGTGCTGGGAGACATGAACCTGCTGAAGACCTTTTCCGCCAGAATTATTTTGGGCGCCGCCGTCTTTGACGACGTGCTGGGCATGATTGTGCTGGCCGTGGTGGTGGGGCTGGTTTCCTCCACGGGGCTGGAGTGGGCGCAGCTGCTGATTACCGCGATTGAAGCGATTGGTTTTGCGTTGATCATGATGTTTTATGCGCCGCGCGTGGTAAAGCGGATGGAGCCGGGCATGGAACGGATGTCAACGCAGGATGCGCCGCTGATTATTGCGCTGGCCATCTGCCTGGGGCTTTCTTACGCCGCGGTAAAGATTGGCATGGCGGCGATTATCGGAGCGTTCTTTGCCGGGCTGGCCTTTGCAGAGTACTCACCGCGATGGAACCTGCGCCAGCGGGTTTTTTCCATCAACGAATTTCTAGCGCCATTTTTCTTTTTCAGCATGGGCGCGCGCATGAATATGGGAATCTTTGACAGCAAGCTGATTGTTTCAGCCATTGTGATTTCGCTGCTGGCCATTGTGTCCAAGCTGGTGGGCTGCGGGCTTCCTGTGCTGCACACAGGCTGGAGAACGTCATTCAAAGTGGGCATTGGCATGGTGCCGCGCGGTGAAGTTGGTTTGATTGTGGCGTTGGTGGGCCTGCAGATGAATATCGTTTCTGAATCGGCGTATGCGCTGGTGATTTTTATGACGGGCATCACCACGCTGGTTGCGCCTCCGATTATGAAGCTGGCTTTCCGCGATGAAGTTACGGAACCCAAGCTGATGGAACGAAGAAGCTCGGCGATGTAGATATCACTTGCCGCAGATTTGCGCTGAGCAACGCAGATCAGGAAAATTCACAGGTCTGGTTATTTTAGGCAGCGAAAATACGTGCCATCCACCTTTATCAGCATGGCTGCTCTTTTTTATTGAGGTTTTCTTTATTACGGCTTTCTATTACACCCTCTTTACTATCCGCATTATTTATAATTTGCAGTTCACTTTCTGATCATTTTGCACAAGGAGATCACACTCAATGCCGGGAGTTACAGGACGGATTGCGCTGGTTACGGGAGCGTCCCAGGGGATTGGCCGCGCGTGCGCGCTGGCGCTGGCGGAAGGCGGCGCGATTATTGCACTGGCTGCGCGCAATGAAGAAAAGCTAACGGCCGTGGCAAAAGAGATTGAGAGCCTGGGCGGACAGGCGGCGACGTTCCGCATGGACGTGAGCAAGGAAGACGAAGTAAAGAGCGCTGTAAAAGCAGTGATTGCGCGTTTTGGGAAAATAGAAATCCTGGTGAACAACGCCGGCGTAACCAAGGATACGCTGCTGATGCGCATGAAGCGAGAAGACTGGGATTCAGTGCTGCAGACGAACCTGGGCGGAGCATTTTTTACGTCGCAAGCGGTGATTGGATCGATGCTGAAGCCGCGCTGGGGCCGGGTCATCAACATTACCAGCGTGTTTGGGCAGATGGGGCAGGCAGGGCAGACGAACTATGCAGCGTCCAAGGCCGGGCTGATTGGCTTTACCATGGCCATGGCGCGCGAAGTAGCATCGCGCAACATTACCGTGAATGCCGTGGCGCCGGGATATATTGCTACTGCCATGACGGAAGTGCTGCCGGAAGAGATGAAGTCCAAGGTGAATGAGATGATTCCACTGGGACGCGCCGGAACTGACGCCGAAGTAGCGCATGCCGTGCGCTTTCTGGCTTCAGAAGAAGCGAGCTATATCACCGGGCATGTGTTGAAGGTGAATGGCGGAATGTTGATGGGCTAGCGCAGCCATGCGTGAGCAAAAACCTGCTCTCTTTGTCTTGCTGGGCGGATTCACGATTGTACTCGCGTGGTCAGCGATTCATCCGCATGACTACTTCACGTGGGCGCTGGAAGTGTTCCCGGCGTTTCTAGGGCTGGCGGCGCTGGCCATTACTTATCGCCGGTTTCAATTCACTACACTCGTTTACTTCCTGATCATGGTGCATGCCTGGATTTTATTTGTGGGCGGGCACTATACATACGCCGAGGTCCCGCTGTTCAACTGGATTCGCGACCACTTTCATCTGGCGAGAAATGATTTTGATCGCGTGGGGCATTTTGCCCAGGGATTTGTGCCGGCGCTGATTGCGCGGGAAGTCCTGTTGCGGAAGAAAATTGTTTTGCGGCGTGGCTGGCTGTTTTATATCGTAATAAGTATCTGCCTGGCGATCAGCGCGGCATACGAGCTACTGGAATGGCGCGTTGCCGTGGCCAGCGGCTCCGCAGCGGACGCTTTCCTGGGTACGCAGGGCGATCCGTGGGACACACAGGAAGATATGGCGACAGCGATTGTCGGGGCACTAACGGCGTTGATATTCTTTTCTCGCTGGCATGACCGGTTGATTGGCAAGATGAGTTCTTCAGAAAAAGAGAACCAATGAGCGAAACTTCGGGTTCACCCTCCAAGCGTTATCGGGACAGCCCTTATAGTGCGTTGTGGTTTGTTCCTGCGGTGCTTTCCCCGAGTTTTACTGTACCGGCCATCACCAGCATCATGCAGAAGATGGGATTAAAACACTTACTCGCGTTTGGCATAGCTTTGGTGCTGGGCTCGGGTTTAGCGTTTGCGATAGGTATTCTAGAGCGCGTGGAAAAACGCAGCTACAGAATTGCGATTGCAACTGCCGTAAGCGTATGCTGCGTTGGGCTGTGGTATTGGTCTCAGTGAAGATTTTTTATGTTGACCATCTTGCAGGCCGAAACGGCTGAGCACATCAGCACAGCGCGCGAGTTGATGGTGGAATATGCCACGCGGCTGGAATTCAATCTCTGCTTCCAGGGTTTTGAAGAAGAGATGCAGTCATTGCCAGGAAAATATGCGCCGCCATCTGGCCGGCTTTTTCTGGCTTTCTGGAACGGACGGCCTGCGGGTGTGATTGCCCTGCGCGCGCTCAAAGATGCTGACTTGTGCGAGATGAAGCGGCTTTATGTGCGGCAAGAGTTTCGTGGACACAACATTGGACGCATTCTGGCCGAGCGCTTGATTAGTGAAGCGGCGCAAATGGGATACACGCGGATGCGGCTGGACACGGTTCCAGGGCAGATGGACAAGGCCATCGCGATGTATCGCGCTCTGGGATTCAAGGAAACGGACGCTTATTACAACACTCCGGTGGGCGAGACATTGTTTATGGAGCTGGATTTGTGAAGTTGGGATTGTGAGATGGATTGCGAAACTCCGATTTTGTGAAACTGGCCGCGTATGGCTGCGGAAATTACAAATAATCCTCGTTTATCAGTCGGTCAGCCTCATATCTAAGTGGTAAATATTCAGTTTTTGGTAGAAGTTGGTGTGTGCGGTGCCGAAATGGGCGGTGAGAGCGGCCATCGCTGCTGGACATAAGCGTTTTCTGGCAAAAAATGTTCTTGCGGAAAACTACTTCTATGTTTACTATCCAAGCAACTTCCGGGAATCCCAAAGCAAAGCAGACCGCATGAATATTGGCGAGACAATCAGAACGTATAGGCTGCAGAAGGGCATGTCACAGGGTGACATTGAGAAGCGCACAGGACTGTTGCGCTGCTACCTTTCCCGCGTGGAAAACGGACACACCATCCCAAGTTTGGATACGCTTTCCAAAATTGCCGGTGCCATGGAATTACCGCTGGGACAATTCTTTGCCGACCACTTTTCCAATGGCAACAGCAAAAGCCTGCCTCCGCTCACGGAAGATGAAGTGCGTTTTCTCACGCAAATCCGCCGCTATTCAATGAGCTTGAATGAGAGTGATCGCAAACTGGTGCTGGCCATGGTGAAGAAGATGGCTGCCGGGGCGGGGAAGTAGTTTCTAAAATCCCGAAGCATCGCGAGGGATCCCTACAAGCTGAAAGTTTTATCCCTCTGGCAGCACATTGTTGCTATAGGGTTCCCTCACCCGCGCCATTCACATTTATAAAACCACAAACAGATTTGCAGCGCGGGATTCGGGATTTCAGAAAAAAAGCTTTTTACGCTGCCTTGCTCGCTTCGCTCAACGCCATAACTGCCAGTTCCAGGCGATCACGCGCGCCAGTTTTTGTGAAGATGCTTTGTAGATGGCGCTTCACTGTGTTCTCGCTGATGGTAAGTGCTTCGCCGATATCTTTATTTTTCATGCCGCGGGCTACATGGTAGGCTATCTGTCGTTCACGAGTGGAAAGGCGTCCCATGGTGTTTGCGGTGTTCTTGGATTCTGCAGTCATAGTTGAGAGAACCTGTTGGGCCAGCTCGTCAGAAAACGCGAGTTCGCCGTTGGCCACGGTGCGGATGGCCGCGAAAAGTTTTTCCGGTCCGTCACTTTTCAACACCAGACCGCGTGCGCCTAACTTAACCACCTGGGCATAATCCAGTTCATTGTCAGAACCGGTAAGGACCACGGCGGCAACACGGCTGCCAGCTCGATCCAGAGTGCGCAAGGCCTCAAAGCCATCACCATCGGGCATGAAAAGGTCGAGCAGCAAGACATCCGGCGGACGTTCCTGAACTAACGCGACCGCTTCCTGTCCGTTGGATGCGCGGCCTTCGACCACGAAATCCGGTTGTGTAGCCAACAACGCCGCCAACGACTCACGTAAAACAGTGTGATCGTCAGCAATAACAATCCGGGTGCGATTTGTGGAAACAATTTTAGGAACCATACTGATTTCTTAGATGCAATTCAGCGACGGATGAAATGCCTCAGTTTCAGGTTGGCCGCCATGGGGGTGAAAATTTGTGCAGAGCTGAAAATGGGTGCAAAATCCGGCAGCTCTGCTCGCAGGTACAAAGTACGGCAGGGCGGGTATCCAGCTTGTACTTTGAGCACGTAGGAGCGGGGCGTGGTCATATGGTATATTCCGCCTTGAATGCTCCTTGCGCGGGAGCAGTGTCTTTCGATTCGAAGCTGGATCTTAGAATTGCAGTTAGAAATGGAGCCGATCTTTGGCGGTTGATGAAGAACTTACGTTGTTGGAAGATCAGCTTCGCCGGCTGAAGATCGAATATGACATGTACTTTGGCGGCGGATCCAAGAAACCGCCGGCTGATATCGAATGGAAAGTTAAAAACCTTTTAAAAAAATTCTCTGACGGACATCGCATGAGTTATGCCCAGCGCTTCCGTTATACGACCATCCAGCAGCGGTACGCGCTTTATAACGCCCTGTGGCAGCAAAAACTGGTCATTAAAGAAGAAGGCTACCGGCGGCCGCAGGACGCAGTGTTGGGTATCCAGGGCATGCGCTCTGACGAAGAGCATGAAGCCGCCAAGGCCCTGCGCCACAAACACGGCCCGGTAACGGAAGACAGTCCGTTTAAAACCTCTTTCTCCGACGCTGATTCCGACCAGAAACAAGTAGAGTCTCTGTTCCAGGCATTGACGGATGCGCGCAAAAAGTCTGGCGAGAACAGCGCCGCCAATCTGGATTCATTCAAAAAATTCGTGAAGCAGAAAACCACACAGCTGCAAAAAGAATATGGCTGCAAAGCCGTGGAATACACGGTGGAATTGCAGAATGGACAGGCCAAGTTGAAGGCCAAACCGAAGGCGTAGCTGCTATTTCCGGCCAGAGTTTAACCACATCTCACCACAAAGGACACAAAGGACATCCGCCCAACATGGGCAAAATGTTGAGCGGATCATTTTGTGAATAGCGCAGCTACTTCTTTCCAGCGTAAGTCACGCGCCAGATGATTTTGGAGCCATCATCGCTGACGAAGAGTGAGCCGTCATTGCCCAC
>DASZMF010000155.1:0-1864 GCA_035552035.1 Candidatus Angelobacter sp. | reverse complement strand
AGAGATTTGGCTGCCCACCTACCTTGAAGATACCCGCGTCCTGCACGCCCGGAACCGACTTCATAATTTTCAGGATTTGTTCTGACAATGTCGACAACGCTTCGAAGTTATCCCCGAACAGCTTGAGGGAATTTTCTCCCTTCACGCCGGACATCGCTTCTTCCACATTGTCCTGAATATTCTGCGAGAACCCGAGCACAACACCGGGATATTTCGCCAGCTTGGATTGCATCTCCTGAATCAGCTCGTCTTTGCTTCCGTGCAGGTGCGGCGGCCACTTGCTCTGCGGCTTCAGGTCAGTAAACACTTCCACGTTGTTGAAGGTTGTCACGTCCGTGCCGTCGTCGGGCCGGCCAACCTGAGACACGGTCTGGCTGACCTCTGGAAACTTGTCCAGCGTGGCGCGCATGGAATCGGCAATCGCAACCGCCTGCTGAAAGGAGATGTCCTGCGGCAGCGTTGCGCGAATCCAAAGATTGCCTTCCTCCAGGGCAGGCATAAATTCCCCGCCGATGAAGTGAAAGACGAATGCAGTCAGCAGCAGGCAGCCGATCGCGCCTGCCCACACCAGCTTGGAATATTTCAGCGCAAATTTCAGCGCAGGCTCGTACAGCCGCAGAATGTTCCGCAGCAGCCAGGTCTCTCTGCCTGTGATTGGTTCCTTTGAAGCCGTTAGAAATCCCAGCACTGGCGCAAAGATCACCGCGTAAATCAACGCGCCAATCAGCGCGAAGCCGTAGGTCATCGACATGGGCGCGAAGATTTTTCCCGGTACTCCCTGCATGGTGAACAACGGAATAAATGAAATCAGAATGATAATCGTGGCGTAGATGACTGGCTTCGCGCTCTGCGTCACGCCTTCCACGATCAGGTCGGCCGTGTCCTCCACTTCAATCCTGCGGGAAAGTTTGCGATACACATTCTCCAGCACCACGATCGACGCATCCACCAGAATTCCAAAATCGATGGCTCCGATTGAAATTAAATTCGCGGAGTGGCCCGTCATCACCATCAACGTCAGTGCAAACAGAACGGCGAAAGGAATCGTCAGCACCGCCAGCAAAGTCGTGCGAAAATCCCCGATCGTTACCACCAGCACCAGCGTCACCAGCGCCAGGCCTGTCAGGATGATGTGCTTCACCGTGTCCGTGGTGACATTGATCAGCTTCGTGCGGTCATAGAATGGCTTGATTTGCATGCCGGGCGGCAGCAGGTTGCCATGGTTCAGATGAAAGATTTTTTCTTTCAACGCATGCAGTGCGGGCAGGGATTGCTCGTTCTTTTGCAGCAGTACGATTCCTTCCACCACGTTGCTGTCGTTGTTGCGTCCGATACGCCCCAGCGGCGGCTGAAAGCCTTTTTGCACCGTGGCGATATCGCCCACCAGAACAGGAACATTGCTCCGCTCCGCAACCACGATGGATTCGATATCCTGAACCGTTTTCAGCAGGCCCACCGAACGCACGTTCACGTTTTGTGCACCCAGCGCGAGATAGTCGCCGCCTACGTTGGCATTGCTGTTCTGAACCGCATTCACAACCTGGGTCAGGGTGACGTTGTGTGCCAACAGCCTTGCCGGATCCACAATCACCTGGTATTGGCGCGTAGTTCCGCCAAAGGTGGTGACGTCAATAATTCCCGGAACCTGTTTGATTTCCCGCGTGACCAGCCAGTCCTGCGTCGCTTTCAATTCGTTCAGGGTGTACGCCGGGCCGGTAAGGATGTAGCGATAAATTTCTCCAATCGGCGATGTCGGCGAAAGAGTTGGCTGCAGATTATTCGGCAACGAAAGTGTCTGAAGGTGATACAGCACTTCCTCGCGATCATGGAAATAGTCGCTGTCGAAGCTGAAATACAGCTTCAC
>DASZMF010000154.1:0-2158 GCA_035552035.1 Candidatus Angelobacter sp. | reverse complement strand
TATCTTCGGGCCTGCCGCCAGTGCCTCGCGACGAACATAGCCCAGCCCAATATTCTTTTTGCCTTCAGCCACCGGCACCGTGGCCAGACTTGTAATTTCAGCCAGTGCGCGCCCTTCTGCTTCGAATTTTCCCAGCGCAGGCGACTGCTCGCCAAACACAAAGCCGGTAAACTTGCGATGCACCTGGCCTCTGGCGCGTATGCGCTCTACGATTTCCTGCCCGAGGTAGCAGCCCTTGGTAAACGTCAGCGCCTGCATCTGCTCGGTTTCCTGCGGCAGATCGCGGTCGCGAATGTCCTGCCCATAGTTTGGAATACCGCGCAGAACGCGCCACAACTCAAGTGCCTCACTACCCACGGGCTGTGCCCCTGCATTGACCAATCGCGACCAGCACTCCTGCGCTTTCGCCGGATCAATCCAAATTTCAAACCAGCCGGGCCTTTGTTCCGCACCGCGCACCAGAGTCATCGCCAGGCCGGCAACGCTTAACTCCCGGATCTCCAGGGGCTGCATGCCAAAGGCATTCATATCAGCGCGGGCCAGCACAGTCTCAGCATTCGGTCCGCAGACGCCTAGAACCATCAAGGTGTCACCGGCGCTGGTCAGCTCAACTTTATCCATAATGATAAAGCGTTTCATCTCGTTGATCAGCGATTCCACCTGGCTAGCGTCTGTATCCATTACCAGGGACTCGCCCCGGTTAAAAATATACATATCGCCCAGAATGCGGCCTTGGGCGTTCAACACAAAATTGTACTTGCCGTGGTTCGCCGGCAAATCGCGGACATTATTGGTCACCATGTTGTGCAGCCAGCGCACACGATCTTTGCCGGTGACGTTAATTTTGCTTCGCCACGCCAGCGAAAACACGCCACAGCCAGAGCGCAATGCCGCCAGCTCAACGTCAGGCGAGCCGAAGCTGAGCGCCGTATCCACGCCGTTATACGTGCCGGTGCGGGCTTCGGGTGAAGAGAGCCAGGGTTGGAGAGCTGTTTGTGACATAAGTTCTAACATTTGATTATAGCCAAGGTTTGGAGGATGCGGAGACATTGCAA
The DNA here is from genome assembly GCA_035552035.1 of Candidatus Angelobacter sp. Classification (GTDB taxonomy): domain Bacteria; phylum Acidobacteriota; class Terriglobia; order Terriglobales; family Acidobacteriaceae; genus Angelobacter. The sequence continues at coordinate 1,103 of DASZMF010000154.1, read as the reverse complement.
ACTCGCCGCCATCGCCGCACAATGGATCTATGGCCGATGAACAGCAAAGCCCTAAAAAGCAGTGGGTAGCTGCTGAAAAGTACCTGCAACTTGGTTTTACCATCCCCGGAGCCACGCTGGTGGGCTGGCTAATTGGCGCTGGACTTGATCACTGGCTGGGCAAGCACTCGTTTTCGCTCGGCGGCCTGATATTCGGCACCATGGCCGGTTTCGTCTATTTCATCCGGACTGCCATGTCTGAGGACTTCAAAGGTTGACCAACGACGGACTGCCAAATCAGGGTCTAACAAATCAAGACCTGCCAGACCAAGCTCTGAACCCAGAAAGCCTGCTTACGCCCGAAGCCGCAGCAGCAGAAGAGCGCGCGGCCGAGATTTTTTCTGCCCATACCTTTCGCCGGATCTTCCTGATGATGGTTGGCCTGCTCTTCGCTGGCGTACCCATAGCCTGGGCGAAATTCGGCCCTGGGATGGCCCTCAGCTTCAGCCTTGGCGGCGTAATATCCCTGGCTAACTTTTACTGGCTCAAGCGGACTTTAACCGCGCTGGTGAATGCCGTCGCGCTTAAAGGTGAGACGCGATCGGCTGCTGGAATTGTTTTCCGATTTGTTCTCCGCTACCTTTTGATCGCTGTGGCTTCCTATGTTATATTTAAAAGTTCTGAAATGAGCATGTTAGGCCTTTGTATGGGCCTGTCACTGCCGGTAGCGGCAGTCCTGTTTGAAGCTGTTTATACGGTGTATGGCGCGCTTCAACGGGGTTTTTAAATTCCAGCTTTGATTAAACAACAGGATTACTGAGACGAATGGAACAACTGTGGATTACTGCGTACCTGAACCGGCTGCTTGGCGCACCGGTAAACGCTTTTCTTCAGGCTCTGCCGCCGGTTTTTCATCCCGCTGATCCGTCAGCCCCAATCAGCAACGCGGTCGCCATGGAAGTTCTGGTCGTTGGCCTGCTGCTGCTTATTTTTGTCTGGATACGCTCGCGGCTTTCCGTGGAGAAGCCGGGTGGCAGCCAGCATCTGGCTGAGACCATGCATGAGTTCATTACCAACCAGAGTGATGAAATCATTGGTCACCACAGTGAAAAGTTCACGCCTTT
>DASZMF010000153.1:0-4150 GCA_035552035.1 Candidatus Angelobacter sp. | reverse complement strand
CCAGCCTTCCATCTATTCGAAAGCAGAATTTTTAATCGGCTCGCCTGCTTTTATCTTGCTCACCTCGAAAACCAGGTCGCCTTCAGGGCGCGGAATCGCGATGGCGAAAGGCAATTTGACGCCGCCCAGTTCTCGATAATCGCGGAAAAATACTCTCAACCCTGGACTAATCGCCTATGATCAGCCCTCCTGCGCTCCTTGCGAAGATTGCGGGAGCTCAGTGAAAATCCGTGTCATCGGTGTGCTCAGTGGTTTATTTTTCAACCTCAAGTCATCGCAGCACTGCGAAGGCGCATGCATCCACAACTCAGCTGAACCCGATTAATCATGAAACGCAGAGTCAGGAATTTCCTCGCTATACTTCACATGGGTAAACTCAAACACCAGTTCTGGATCATGGCTGATGACGATCTCTTGGGGAAGTTTCAACGCTCCAAGCTGCCGATAATTGCGAAAGTAAGTGACAACTGCATAGGCCTTTTCCGGAAGATCTTTGGTCATCTGATAGCGCTGCAGTTGGTCCATCCTCACCATCAGGAAATTTTCCATATCGTAATACCGGACCTGGGGATCGCCTTGTTGTGGCGTAAATCGCAGCGCGTACGCCCATCGCTCATTTACCTGGGCCCGGCCAATCAGTTCGATACTTTTGTAATTGTGTATGTCCCATTCCAGCAGGCTCATCAGGCAGCGCTCAACATTTTCTGCGATGGTGCCCTTGATGAATCCCGCGCCTCCGACTCCTATGCCTATAAATCCTGGTTCATCCGGAGCCAATCGCCGGATGAGATGATCGTCCCGCCTGCCGGCCCAGCTTGTCCCATGGCTTGTCACTTGCATTTCAAAGATGTCCTTAGCCGGCACCTTATAGAGAAATGTATAGGCGCCAGCAGGGTGCGTGACAGTATAACTAGAGACGCCAAAACTTCCGGATGCTTTGAGGGTCGTCAATTCCTTGTGCGCGTTCGCTCCGCCGGTAGCGGAGAGATAGCCCTCAATTATCTTTGCCGGGCTGATGCCGCCGGTGGGCTCCGCCGTTTTTTGAGCAGAAGTGGTGTTGGGCTCGATGCATAGTAAAAACAGTGCGAGAAAAAATGCAGTTCGTTTCATTGCTCTTGGAGTATGTCACAATCAACGCTGCAGCGAAATTGGTGAAACCCTTAGATAGGATGTCCATTACCTCACCCTTGTCCCGCAAGATGACCTTGAAACGAATCAGTGAAAATCCGTTTAATCAGTGTCATCCATAGTGAGGGTTTCCTGACTCTGCTACTCTTTTCAGCGTGAAACCAGTTCTCGTTCTATTGCTCTTCGGCTTCCCGTTGCTTCCCCAGCAGCCCGCACCCATCACTTTCTATCAAACCATCCAGATTGACGGCGCAAACTACCAAGCCATCCTCACACGGCCCAGCGCGCCCGGCCGCTACCCGGCTGTCTTTCTTATCGGCGGTCTCGGCTGCTACTCGCTCGACAATCTCAAGCCCGACGACACTTTTTCCCAGCTGCTTACCGGCCTCACCCAGCGCGGATACGTCACCATGCGCGTTGAGAAAAATGGTGAAGGCAAAAGTCAGGGACCGCCCTGTGACAGTCCGCAGTCAGATCTCCAACTCGCCGTGCGCCGATCCGTAGCCGGATTGAACGCACTGGCCGCGAACGACTTTGTTGATCACGACAAAATTTTCATCCTGGCCCATTCCATTGGACCGCTGGAAGGCGTGCTGGTAGCGCAGAAGATTCCCGTCCGCGGCTTTATTGCCGCTGAAACTATTGGTCGTGGCTGGATTGAATACCAATTCGAAAACGCGCGCCGGCAGCTCCAGATTCTTGGCCACCCTTATGACGAAGCTGACCGCACCGTCCGCACCATGGAGCGCTGCCAGCATCGCTTCTTTGTGGACAAGCAGACGCCCGAGCAGATACTGAAAACTTCGCCTGAGTGCAAAGACTCAGTCAACACTTTCGGCGTTTCTTATACCTACCTTCAACAAATCGCCGATCTTGATCTGGCCGTGGAATGGAAAAAAGTTGATGTTCCAGTACTCGTCACCTATGGAACTTCTGATCCCGCCACCTCAGCCGACGAAAGCCATTACCTTACCGACATGATTAATAGCTTTCATCCCGGCCGCGCGTCTTATATTGAACTCCCCGGCATGGGTCACGGTTTGGATCAAATGCCTTCGCCGCGCGCATGGCTGGAAGCCATCCAGAAACATCAGCACGGCCCATTCGATCAAGACTTTCTCACGCAGATGGCAAATTGGCTCGACCAGCAAGTACATGCTCCGAGGCAATAAGCGTGAGTTCTTGTAAAGTGAAAGTTCATTGCTTCGCCCATATGGGACCGGCACAAACAAAAAAGCGAGCCCGCAATGAGCTCGCCTTAATCAAGCTGAATCTGTTGCCGTCCTTATTTCTTTGCTGCCGCGCCGGCAGCTTTGCTGCCTTTGCCATCCATTACCGTTGCAAAGTTTGTACCGTCCTGTGACATCTCAAACTTAAACGTGTAAGAAGTGGCGGAAGTTTCCGTGAGAATAAAGTGGCTCTTCATTGACTGCCCGCCCATCGACATGTCGCTGCTCCAGGTCCAGACTTTGCCATCGAAAGTGCCGGTGGCATGCACGTTCTCGCCGCGGCTGTTAAATTCGTCATACGTATAAACTTTTTTGTCCGCGTCATATCCATAGACGGCCAGTCCTGTCTCCTTGCCCATGGAACTGGAACCCTGCGTGTGCGACACTAGGAAGAAACCGCCGGGCATCCACTCAATATGTTCGGTGCCCGCGAACTTGCCGCCGGGCCCCATGGCGCCAGCTTTTAAGTCGCCCTCTACTTTCCAATTGCCGGCCATAAAGTTAAGGTTCTTCTGCTCTGCGCCCGGCTTGGGCATCTGCGGCGCCTGCGCCATTGCAAACAAAGTTGAAAGCAATAGTGCGGACAAAAGAATCGTTGAAAAGCGTTTCATGGCTTTATCTCCTTCAAGTCGAAGAGGGGACAGCTTCGCGCCCAAATGTTACCTCTCGACCGTAAGGCCGTCAATCGACCGGCTCTTCCTCGGCGACGCTTGCCTGTGAGCTGCCAGCTTTGTCGGGTGAAGCCCAAGCCCTCTTAGTGAATGCGTGAGCAACCATCTAGCAGCAGTGCAAAAAATATGGCCAATAGAGCTGAGAGCAGGACGGTCCAACTTATACAGCGAGTCCAGGTAAGAAGCATGGGAGTAATGCTGTGCTGAATCTGATTTTGTGAATTGGTGTGTGCCATGAGTGGATGACCTCCGCTGCAGTATGTGGAAGTGCAAGAAATCTGCCATTAGGCAAACCATTGATATATCAGGAGTTACTTGCGGTCTGGCCTGCGGTAATGTGGCCGGAGGAAGACAGTGTGGCTGCAATCCCACAGAGGCGTGAATCGCAAACTTTGCGTCCGTCGCGACCTTATGCGGTCTAGTTCCAACTGATTGCTGCCGACTGACTGCTGGCCGCCAAAGAAAAAAGCCAGGCTCCTAAGAACCTGGCCTGTCGCAATTTTTCACTGTGCTCTCCCTTACTGTTGAGAGTTATTTGCTGGAACCGGCTCAGTTGCCGCTTCACTCGTCGCTACCTCTGGCGTTGGTTCGGACTTGATCTTCACCGTGGTCATAATCCGTTCCAGTCTGTCGAAGACCTGCAAGTGGTCCATCGGTTTGGTGGTTCCTGGAGCATCTGTCACGCCCAAGGCAAATTCGTAGCACGCGCCATTTTCAAAGTGATGATAGTAGCGCGCCTCGCTCTGCTCGGTTACGTTTTCAGTTTTGGCAAACTCCACGCCAAGAATGTTTGCTTTCACCGGCAGGATCGAGTCGTCGCTGGCATCCACCGGCGGATTGGTCGATACTTCACTCTGCTCCAGCGTGCTGGCGAACTTGCTGCACTGCTCCGCGTTTACGTTTTTGATCACGCTCGCCTTGAAGTATGACGATGCGCGCGTTCCGGGCAATACCAGCGTGGTCAGCGTCTGGCCGCCGGCTTCAGTAAAGTTCATTGCCACCGGATCAGGCCATGCCGTCTCTTTGCTGTCTTTTTCCGGCGTCAACATGGTGTACGTCTTCGGTTAGCGGAACGAAACGCCATAGGTGCTGTTGGTATAAGTTGCAATGGAAGCGCGCTTG
>DASZMF010000152.1:0-3072 GCA_035552035.1 Candidatus Angelobacter sp. | reverse complement strand
ATGCACTATTTCTGACGCCATGGCATCGCCGTCTTCAACCACCAGATAATCTTCTCCTGGACGGAACAACCCTTCTTCATCCCGCCAGGGCGAGCACACCAGCGGAATGCCGCATGCCAGCGCCTCAAAAACGCGAATCGTGGGAATGCCCGCAAGCCCATTGGCATATTGACGCCTTGGAATGTGCACAGTGAGCACGCTCTCTGCGTATGCCTGCGGCGAAAAAAGATTGGGCAGATAACCGCGATAGCCAATATTGGCGGACGCTAGCTTGCTGAGTGCTGTATCTGGATAGCGCACACCATGCACCACCACGCGGCAATCACGCAACATGGCCGCAGGGCCGATCAGGAATTCTTCCAGTTCGGCGGTCCGCTCCTCGTCGCCCCAGTTACCCACCCAGATCACGTCAATTTCTTTTTTGCGCTGCAGAGGATAGAACTGCTCTATGTCTGCCGCCTCGTGAAAGGTCCAGGCACGGGAAACGCCGAAGCCATCCACATAAATGCGGCGAATCGCTTCGCCAAAGGCGAGTACTCCGTCCACCAAATGCAGATGGAATTTCAGGATTTGCCCGGCGTTGGTGTGAGCGCGATGATGGCTGTCATGAAACAGCGCAATAAATCCAAACTTCTTTTTGAGCGCGAGCACCTGGTTCACTACATTTGGATCATTCCACTCATGCAGCAAAACCACGTCTGTCTCTTTGAGTTCTTCTTCAAGAAAGTTCTTGAATCCATCATCACCGGATTTATAAAAGCGGATATCCAGCTCAGGGTAGGTCAAACGGAAAGCATTGATGGCTTCAATGGCGCGCTCGCCTTCACACTTCATCAGGTTGGTGAGCGACCATGAGCTCAACTCTTCATAGCAGCGCACGCGATGTCCCATGCGGACCAGTTCACGCATGAGTCCGCGGAGAAAATGCGCATTGCCATGGTTCCAGTCAGAGATCATGGAGTGGGCAAACAGGGCGATGTTGAGCTTTTGTTTCATGCGCTGATGGCCCTTGCCGGTACAAGGGTCTTGTAGAGACGCAGATAACCGGCGACCATCCGCTCGGCAGTGAAGTGCTGCAAGGCATGGCGATAAGCCAGATTCCCTTCCATCTGCCGCAAAATAGGATCGCGCTGGAGCCGTTCCACCGCGTGCAGCAAACTCTCAGGATCATTATTGCGAAAGAAAATAACAGCCTCACCCCAGAGTTCACGGAAACTTGGAATGTCACTGGCTACAACAGCGCAGCGTGAGAAAGCGGCTTCCACCGGCGCTAATCCAAACGGCTCATACTGCGAAGTTGCGGCGTAGATACCGGCACGCGCCAGCGTATGGACGATCTGGTGCTCATCCTGCTCCGGTTCAAGATGAACGTTGGCGCTGAGCTCTTCGGCGGCAAGCGTCTGGCTTTGCGATTCAGGATGGCGATCTGAGCCAACAATATGCACGGGCATGGGCATTTGCTGACGCAAGAGAAGCGAGACATTTTTGCCGCTGTCCCACAGGCGGCCGACCGTGACAATATTCTCGTCCTTGCTCATGTGGGGATTGAATAATGTTGGCGTTCTTCCATTGTGAATGACCGAGGTGGAAGCCAGCTTGCCGTAATTGATTTCAATCTGGTCCAGCATCCAGCGCGATGGCGCAACCACGGTTGTGGCTTCACGCAATCCGCGCGCAACCACCTGCCGATACCACTGCAGCCACTCGGTTTCTGGCGGTGCTTTCTTGTGGACAGCCATCCACCAGCTCACAACATCGCTGTGCGCAACCATCACGCGCGGCACATCACACTCCAGCGCGCCATAATAAAACTGGCTGAGGTGGAGCACGTCAGGGTTGATCTCGCGAATCAGCGCTTCCAGATATTCTGCGGAAGCCTGCATGTCTTCGGCGGAATCCAGCATCCATTCCAGCTTGAAAGCGGTGGGGCGATAGTCAAGGTTCGGCAACGCTTCCATCCACTGTGTTTGCGCGGCGGTGGGGATGTCGCCAAAGCTCACGAGCGTCACCTGCTGGCCGCTCTGCACCAGGCCCGTCACCAATTCGCGCGTATATGTCCAAACACCGCCCAGCGTATCAGCGGTGACTAAGATGTGCATGTTCCAATTCCTCAATCGCCAGCGGCGCTTGCGCCTGAATGTCGCTATAGCCCTTGCCGGCAAACATACTCGTGTAATGATGGTGCGCGCGCTCCCATGCCACCTCGTCGGGTGCAGCAGAAAAAGTCTGCGTGTACAGCGGACTGCCCGGATATGGAAACATAGGCACCGGCTCGCTGACCCAGACACCCTGGGCTTTCAGGCGATCCTGCCAGTTGCGGATTTCCGCGCGATCATCTTTTTCCGTCAAGATCAGGTTTGCCTGCACCCATGGAATGCGTCCGCGGGCATAGACCAGCAATTCTGAGATGCGGTCCGTATCGAGCCGGCAATTTTTATTCAGATCTTCACGGCCTTCATGCGTGATCGACTCCACCCCACACTCCATGGAAATACAGTGAGCGCGGCCCAACAGGTCGAGCGACTCTTCATTCCACAGATCAATGCGCGACTGAAAGCCGATCTTTACCGGACGCTCTGCAATGCCTTCCAGCAAGCGGTGCACGTTTTTGCCGACGCCGAAAATCTCATCGATGAAATAGATATATTCCACGCCTCGAGCAATCAGTGTGTCCACTTCCTGCAGGACTGCCTCAACGCTACGTTCACGAAACTTATTGCGGAAGAGAGTTTTGTTGCAGAAGGTGCAGGCCCAGGGGCAGCCGCGCGCAAATTCCAGCTCCGCGCCAAGGCCCTGGTCATTCGTAAATACATGGTGGCGATGCGAGTGGGCTTCAACGTTGTAATTGCGGAAGTCGAGCGGACCGAGCAAGCTCATATCGGCCACAGCTGAAGCTGTGCTCATGTGGAGTCCATCTTCTGTTTTGAAGCAGCAACCGGCAATCTCTTCCCACGGTTTGAAAGCCAGTTCTGACAAAGTCTGATCGGGCTCTCCGCGCAGAGCAACATCGCAGCCTGTCTTGCGGATCGTCGTAGCGGGTGTGGCCGAAGGGTGCGGGCCAATTACAACCTT
>DASZMF010000151.1:0-5185 GCA_035552035.1 Candidatus Angelobacter sp. | reverse complement strand
TGTGCCTGCACCACGGCGCGCCGGGCCAGATCACCACCGCTGAGTCCGTTGGGAAAGCCCAGATAATTTTCAATGCGCGAGCTCATGCCAGCCTGTCCGCCCGGCGCTTCGCGTTCGATGATCACCGTATGCAATCCCTCTGACGCACCATATACCGCAGCCGCCAGGCCAGCAGGGCCTCCGCCGATAATCGCGAGATCATAGAAATTAGTTTGCGCGCGCGTGCGCAGCCCAACTTTCTGCGCGACATCCGCCGGCACGCTCTCCAGAAATTTTGTGCCGTCAGGAAAGAGCACAACCGGAAGACTGGACGCCTCTTCACCCAGCGCCTCAACCAGCCGCTTGGTCTCAGGATCATTCGAGGAAAGCTCCACATCAATCCACTGATACGGCACACGGTTGCGCGCAAAAAAATCGCGCAGCTCATACGAGCGCGGCGACCACCGCGTGCCCAGCATGCGTATGCCTTCAAATGTTGGACGGTACGAAGCCTGCCAGTCATCGAGCAGGTCATCCAGTTGCGGATACAAGTGCTCCTCAGGCGGGTCCCACGGCTTCAGAAAAAAGAAATGAATGTTCGCTTCATTTATCGCGCTGATGGCCGCGCTGGTGTCGGCGTAAGCAGTGAGCAGTGCGCGCTTGGCATCAGGAAAAATCTGCATGGCTTCTTTCAGAAATGCCACGCCATCCATTTTGGGCATGCGCTGGTCAGCCAGCAGCAAGGCCACACTGTCATTCCGGACCTTCAATTGTTTCAGCAGTTCCAGCGCCTGTTCCGGCCCGTCACTGGCCAGCACGCGATAGCTGGCGCCATAATGCGTGCGCAGGTCGCGCTCAATGGCCCGTAAAACATCAGCGTCGTCGTCCACACTCAGCAAAATTGGTTTTGCCATATCGTCTATTTCCAGCAGAAAGTTTGTTTTAAGACTTAGGTATTGCTTGGCCTTACGCGTTGACGAAAATCGGTTAGATGCCGCGCGAAAAATTCGGTCGCATAATTAAAGCCATCAGTTTCCCGGGGCTGCGGGCTACTGACAACGAACCGTCGACTTGTAAGTTGCTGCTATTCAAACTTCTGGTTAATGGGCTTCCGGCAGCGTGTACTCAAAGTCATACGAATGCTTGCCGTCTTTAATAATGATATTCATCTTACCCGCGATGCCCGCCAGTTGATCCGTTCCAGAATCCGGCACAACGTTGATGGTAAGCTCCGGCACGCCTCGGGTCATAATGCCGGTGTGATGCAGGATAAAAGAGCCGCTTCGTCCCTGCAATGTTCCGGTTACTTTTTCAATCGCCACGTAAACGCCTGAGCCCTTGGGATCTCTGCCGGCCGTGCCGCCCGTGAGCATCTGGCCCTGGCTGGTGGCTTCCAGGTCGCCGTGAAATTGCTTGTCAATCGTCATCCGGCCAAGCGACGGATCCATCTTGTCATCTTGCGGCGCCAGCTTTACTTCAAACGTTCCGGTGGCATGCATGGTGGCTGGTCCCTTCTGCGTTGCGGATGGAGATTGTGAATACGCCAGGGCGACCACGCCAAGCAAAACGCCAATGGCGAGAATTGACCCAAGACTGCGGATGGGGCGAGAGTTGCTGATGTGGCTCACCGGATTATTCTAGCGCAATGCCGCGCCCGCAAATGTCTATTGAGAGATGTAAACCGGTGACTTTGAAAATAAAGCTTAAGCCGCTGCTTGCGGACGTTTCAACACCAGCACTTTTGAGGTGAACATATGCACCGCTTCGCCATTCTGGTTCAAGGTGGTGCTGCGCACTTTAACAAGGGCTTGATTCGGTTTGGAACGCGACGGCACAATTTCCAGTACTTCACTCTCTACATGCAGAGTGTCACCGGGGCGCGTGGGCTTAGGCCAAGCAAGCTCTCCACCCAAGCCGATAATGCCATTGCCCAGCGGCAACCCGCTGGTTACGAGAAGGCGCATGGCGACTGCGGCTGTGTGCCATCCGCTTGCGGCCAGTCCGGCAAAGACTGTAGCTTGCGCCGCGGAATCGTCCAGATGAAAAGGCTGCGGGTCAAACTCCTGGGCAAAGGCTTTGATCTGGGCTTCACTGATCTGGTATGTGCCAGAGATAAATTTCTGGCCCACGTGCAGATCTTCCAGATAAAGCCCTTTCTCACGATCATTCGCTTGCGTCATAGCCTTCTCCATTTAAATTCGATTGCTGCAGAATGCCACTCACGTCGCACCGGTTAACGCAGCTGTACCTTAGGCTCCACTGACATTCCCGGACGCAGCCGATGGTCAGCGTTTTGTCCTTGATCCAGCACAATGCGAACCGGCACTCTCTGCACCACTTTTACATAATTGCCAGTAGCATTTTCTGCCGGCAGTAAACTGAACTTAGAGCCTGTCGCGCCGCCGAGTTGATCAACGTGGCCGTGGTATTCCTGACCAGAAGCATCTGCGCGGATCGTCACCGCCTGGCCCGGTTTCATCTTCTGTAATTGCGTCTCTTTAAAGTTGGCGGTGATCCAGAGATCGTCCACGGGGATGATGGTGAGCAATTGCTGCCCGGGCTGTACGCGCTGGCCTTCTTCCACGGTTTTGCGGCCAATGATTCCGCTGACCGGCGCAATGATTTTGGTGTAGCTCAGATTGAGTTGTGATGTTGTAAGCTGCGCGTGTGCACGCGCGGCCTCTGACACAGCTGCCGTGGCCTTGGCACGCGTTGAAGCAATTTGCTGCGGCGCAGAACCGGCGGAAAGAAGATCGGCTTTGCGTTCGGCCAGCCGGCTTTGTGCCTGTGCAATGCGTTGCTGGCCGGCAATAAGGTCTGCTTTGGCGGCGGCGACACCTTCATTGTCAGTAGCTGATTCCGTGGCTACGCGATCATATTCTGACTGCGAGATTTCACGCTTGGCCAGCAGGCGTTCATAGCGCTGGCGATCATTTTCTGCGCGCGTGAAATTGGCTTGTGCCTGGGCCAGCCGTGCCTGCGCTACCTGCAGAGACGCTTTTTCCGTCGCCACAGAATCCTGCGCTTCATTGACAGCGGCATTTGCCAGATCGAGCCGCCCATTGCTGCCGGATGAAGTTACTGAAATGTCTTTCTCTGCGGCTACAGAGCTGGCTTGCAGCCGCGCGAAGTCAGCCTGTGCGCGATCGCGATCAGCCTGATAGTCTGCGGGATCAATCTCCGCCAGCACCGTGCCGGCTTCCACATAATGGCTGTCTTCCACGGCAGGGTTCACGCGAATAATTGTTCCGCTGATGCGCGCGCTCACCTGGTGCAAATGGCCGTCTACCTGGGCGTCATCGGTGGATTCGTACGAGGAAAAGTATATCCACGCGAGCACGCCGCCAACTACCACTACGACGGCCAAACCAACAAACAAGACTTTGCGATATTGCTTTAGCATGGCAAACCTCGAAGGCTTTTCTGGTGTGGGAAGCGTAAGGGCTGGCTTTCCAGTTGCGTCAGTGCGATGAAGTTCAACATGCTCTTCCGTCTCCTGTATTGCCAGCTCGGGTTCGGGCGTTTGGAGTTGGGTAGCCATTTTAATTGCCTCCTAGATACTTGTTCACATCTTTTTGCGCCGATCCCAGCGCGCGCAGCAGCGTGAGCTTGGCCAGGTTATGCGCAAAAAGACTGGAAATATAATTTTCATTGGCGGCAGCCACATCCTGCTGCCCCTGTATGATTTCAAGATTGTTGGTCACGCCGTTCAGGAAGCGGTCACGCGCCTGGTCCAGCGTGCGTTGTGCAAGCTGGCTGTTTTTCTCCGCCACTTTTACCGCGCTGTCTGCGGCTTGCAGATCAGTGAAGGCGTTGCGCACTTCATAGTCCACGCGACCCACAATGTCTGCATACTCTGACTGGCGGCGTTCCAGTTGCGCGGAAGCATCCTGAATATCGGAGCGAATTCTGCCACCGGTAAAGAGAGGCAGTGAAACCGTGGCGACCACCGAATAAGTTGTGTCAGAGTGATTTAGATTCGCGCCGATGCTGCCGTAATATCCATTCACGCTGAAGCCTGGTGCGCGCTCGAGTTGCGCCGCGCGTTTGCTTAGTTGTGAAGCGGTGGCAGTGGATTGTGCCGACTTGATATCAGCGCGGTCGGTCTTGGCCTGCTTGAGCGCCGTCTCCAGATCGCCGCCATTCCATGCCTGATAGGCGGCCTTGCTGGTGGTGTTGAATTGCTGGCCACTGGGCAAGCCGATCAGTCGCGCCAGTGTGAGCTTGTCTTTTTCAAGATTTGCGGAAGCCACGGTGAGCCGCTGCTCGCTGGTCTGGCGCTGCACCGTTGCGCGAAAGCCTTCAATCTCCGCGGCCAAGCCTGAGCTCACACGATTCACTACCTGCGACTCAAGCTCTTTGGCCGATGCCAGCTCCGCGTCGGCGGTTTGCACGCGCGCCTCACTCGATTCAACCTGTAAATATGCGGTGCCCACCGCAAGTGCAACGACATTGCCGGCGTCGTCAAGCTGTAGCTTCTGCGCTTCCGCACTGCGCTGCGCGGCCTTGTATTTATACATCGACTCCAGATTTAAGCCGGTGTCTTGAAACGTGAGATAACTTTCCTGGTAGCTGAACTGTCCGGTTGGCCCGGCGATGCCCGGAATTTTTAAGCCAATCACAATCGTGTTCAGGTCATCCAGGTTCTGCCGCAATAGAGCGGAAACGCTGGGGATCATCGCCGACAACGCGCGCAAACGCTGTGCCTGCGCCTGCCGCAGCCCGGCTTGATTTTCAATCACGCCCAGGTTGTAACGCAGGCCGCGTGAAATAGCGTCATTCAGTGAGAGGTCGATTGGCTTGTCAGTAGCCACTCCCGTGGGCACGCTGCCCAGAAATGGATTCTGCTGCTGCCCGGCAAGCGAACTTGGCGTGGTGCTGTTGGCCGCCGGATTAATGGTGCGCGGCGTGGCAATGCTGCCCAGTTCAAAGGATGACGTGCTTTGCTGCGCCACTGCCTGTGTCGCCAGCGCAGCTATGACGGCAAGTATAAAAATGTTATGAATGCCCTTCACTTTTCCCTCCCGTCGTTTCTCTGAAACTCGGCGTTCTGCAAATCATGCCCTGCAGATCATTGCCCTGCAAATTGCTGAAATTGAAATTCGTCATTTGGTAACTCTGTGTGCGCATCAATGGCCGCCTGCTGGTCCGCCGCTGCGATATGGTTTTGTAATCAGCGCCAGCAGCAGCGTCACAATGGTGACCA
>DASZMF010000150.1:0-4673 GCA_035552035.1 Candidatus Angelobacter sp. | reverse complement strand
CAATACGCATGGCACTACCATATCCCAACGCGATCTTCAGGCTTGAGATAGAGCTTGTCGCTGGGCGTGATGCCGTAGGCTTTGTACCAGGCTTCGACATTGCGTACGGTGTCAATGCGATACTCGGCTGGCGCATGCGTGTCCGTCGCGATCTGGCGGCGTAGCGCGGCATCGGTTTGAATTTTGCGCCAGCGTTGCGCGAAGGCCAGGAAGAAACGCTGCTCGCCAGTGAGTCCGCCGATCACGACATCAGGCTTGCCTTTCAGTGACAAAACATATGCGTCATGCGCTACCAGCAATCCCGCAAGGTCAGCGATATTTTCTGTGAGCACCTGCTGGCCTTTTACGCAGAGATTGGCGGCGGGGCAGTAGGCGCTGAACTGCGCCACCATCTTTGCTGCGGCCGCGCGGTATTTGGTGCGATCTTCGTCGGTCCACCAGGCGTTCAGGCGGCCCTGATCGTCATAGATATTTCCCAGTTCGTCAAAGCTGTGGCTGATTTCGTGGGCCATGGGCGCGCCGGCTGCGCCGTAATTGGAAGCGGCGTCGCCTTGATAGTCGAAGAAAGGCGGTTGCAGCAGGGCGGCGGAAAAATATTCAGCGTTGGGGCTGAACATAATGATGGCGCCGGGAGCCTGCGCGTTGATGGGCCAGGCATAAGGATCAGCTATGGGATTGACCGGCTTCTTTAGCTCGCCGAGATTGCTCAAGCGATTGAAAGCTTCCGCACGACGCATATTGCCCAAAGCGTCACCGCGAATGATCTTGAGCGTGGCGTAGTCGATCCATGTATCGGGATAGCCGATACCAATTTTGAACGCGGCCAGTTTGGCCAGCGCTTTTTTCCTGGTCTCAGGAGACATCCAGGTGAGATTGGAGATGCGTGCACGATACGCGATGAGAATATTGTCGGCCATGGTTTGCGCCCGGGCTTTGGCTGCGGGCGGATAATAATTTTGCGTATAGAGTTGACCAACAGCCTGACCCAGCGCGGCATTGGTAGCGGCAATAGCGGCTTTGCTGCGGTCTGGCGGCTGATCCGCACCGCCGAGAGTTTTGCCATAGAAAGCAAAATCTTCCGCAGCCACGGCCTTGGGCAAAATAGCGGTGTAATGCTCGACCAGATGAAATCTGAGATAGTCCTTCCACAGATCAATGGCTTCACTTTGAACGAGCGCAGAAGTTCCGGTCACCGCTGAGGGCTGCCAGACTAGAAAATCATTTTGCGTGGCGAGGCCCGCAGAAGCGAAGTAAGCGCTCCAGTCCATGCCGGGAGCTTTCGCGGCAAAGTCTGTGCGCTTCCATGGATTGTTCTGCCTGGATACGTCGGCGGCGTCAGAGTCTGGGGCGTGCGATTGCGCGATCTTTATTTCCAGCGACAAGATTTGCGCTGCTTTGGTGTCTGAATCCGTGACGTTAGCCAGTTTCAGGATGGCCGCAATATGTGTTTGGTATTGCGTGCGCAACTCGGCTGCCTTGGGCGATGGATCAAGGTAGCTGTCACGATCTGGCATACCCAAGCCACCTTGCCAGATGTGCGGGAGATTGTGCTGCGAGTCCTGAAAGCCCTGATTGATCCACACGCCGAAGATGTGGTCGGCGTTGGCGGTGAGGCCATCCACTTCACTGTTCAACGTTGTGCCGAGATACGCGGAGAGTGAGGTTTTATTTGTGATGGCTGCGATCTTGTTCATCTCGTCGGCCAGCGGCGTGAGACCTTTAGACTCGATGGCAGCTTCGTCCATGAAGCTCGCGTAATAGTCGCCCACTTTCTGCGCGGCGCTGCCGTTGGCGGCATGGGCTGCGGCTGCTTCTTGAATGAGATTGCTTACGCGCTGCGCCGTCTTCTCTGTGATCATGGCGCGTGAGTCGTAGCTCAGTTGGCCTGCGGGAATGGCTGAGGCTTTGAGCCAGCCGCCGTTGGCGTAATGGTAGAAATCGTCACCGGGCTTGATGGAGCGGTCCATGTCGTCTTGCGCGTTCTGCGGAGAAAGTGTTACGGCTGCGCTCAGGATAATCGCGCAAGTGAAAATGGCGGCTACCGCAGTAGTCCGAAAAAGAGTCATGAAGGTCCTTTCATTTTGGGTCCGAACTACTGCGCGTAAAACCGCGCCTGGAAAAATTTATAAGGTGAAAAATGAAAGCCGATTTCGCGCAGGTTGCGTGCCCTTGCGCGAATCAGCGGTCGAGCGAGGGAAGTATAAAGCCAAGGGACGAAGCGTTTCCGCAGGCGCACGAGAGCGCATTTTGTGGATTTGAACTGCTGGCTAGATGCGTAAGTTCAACCAGCTCTGGATTGTCCACGATGCGCCGCGAAGATATAGAATTGGCGAACTTGGCTCGTGTAGATCCCGAGTCTGCGAGAGGCATACACCATGAGACGTTTCCTGCCGGTCGTGATTCTGCTTGTGACTCTTCATACAATGGCACAAACCAGCGCAAGCACTGAGGCTGCGCCGTATAAGAATCCCAGCCTGCCGGTGGAGCAGCGCGTGCAGGATTTGCTGGGCCGCATGACGCTGGAAGAAAAAGTGGCCATGCTGAGCGGAGCCGACTGGATGAGCACGGTGCCGAATGAACGGCTCGGCATTCCTTCTTTAAAGATGGCGGACGGGCCGCTGGGCATACGCACCTGGTCCGGACCTTCTTTTGAGGCAAGCACCTTGCATCATGATCATCAGATAGGAACCACGGCTTTCCCGGCAGGCGTGGCCATGGCCGCCACGTGGGACACGGAACTGGTGCAGAGCCAGGGTCAGGCGATTGGGCAGGAGATGAAGGCGCTGGGACGGGACATGATTCTTGGGCCCACGGTGAATATTAATCGTACGCCGCTGTGGGGCAGAAATTTTGAAGGTTACGGTGAAGATCCTTATCTGACCAGCAGGTTAGCTGTGGCTTATATCAAGGGTGTGCAGGGCGAGGGGATTATCGCCACGGTGAAGCATTTTGCCGCGAATAATCAGGAGTTTGAGCGGCACCGCATTGATGCCAAGATTAGTGAGCGGGCTCTGCAGGAAATTTATTTTCCTGCGTTCAAAGCGGCGGTGCAGGAAGCCGGCGTGTGGTCTGTGATGTCCGCTTATAACAAGCTGAATGGAGTTTACTGCGCCGAGGACGCGGCGCTCTTAAAAGATCAGCTGCAAAAACAGTGGGACTTTAAAGGATTTGTGGTCTCCGATTGGGGCAGCACATACAGCACTGCGAACACGGTGAACGCCGGCATGGACCTGGAGATGCCAGGCGGCGAGCCGGTGCGGATGTGGATGAAGTCTGACAATGCGCGCGTATCCGGCAACAGCGGCGGCTGGCTAGTGCCGGAGAAGGTCCTGCCGGAAATATCGGCGGGCAAAATTTCCAAGGCCACGATTGATGACAATGTGGGCCGCATACTGCGCGTGATGTTTACCGCCGGACTTTTTGACAAGCCGCACACTGGAGGCGGCGAGGTGGACACACAGGAACAGCGCGCGCTGGCCCGCAAGGCCGCGGACGAGAGCGTTGTTCTACTCAAGAATTCCGGCGATGCACTGCCGCTAGATCTGGCAAAGATTCATTCGGTGGTGGTGATTGGCCCGAATGCGGCAGCGGCCAGAACTGGTGGAGGCGGCAGTTCGCTGGTGAATCCAAAGTACTCTGTTGCGCCGCTCAAAGGTATTCAGGACAAAGCTGGCCAACGCATACAAGTGAGTTATGCGTTGGGCGTTGCGATGGAAGGCGAGGACGCGAGCAAAGATACGCCAGAGTCACGCGAGCAGTTGCGGAATGAAGCTGTTCAAGCTGCGGGCAAAGCTGATGCCGCGATTATCTTTGTGGGCAGGTCGCCAAAAATTGAGTCAGAAGATTTTGATATGAAGACGCTCGATCTACCGGCTGGACAGGACGATCTGATTGCTGCGGTGGCCAAAGCGAATAAGCACACGATTGTGGTGTTGAACGCGGGCGGACCGGTGATTATGAGCAAGTGGCTGGCGCAGGTTCCGGCGCTGGTGGATATGTGGTACGGCGGACAGGAGGGCGGAAACGCGATTGCCGACGTGCTGTTTGGCGACGTGAATCCTTCAGGCAAGCTGCCTGTTTCTTTTGTGAAAGAGTGGAAGGATTCGCCGGCGTACGGGCATTATCCGGGGGTGAATTTGCACGTGGAATATGCGGAAGGGATTTATGTGGGCTACCGTTATTTCGATACGAAAAAAGTTGAGCCGCTGTTTCCTTTTGGCTATGGCCTTTCTTATACCAAGTTTGAGTACAGCGATCTGAAGGTTTCTCCAGCATCAGCCGGCAAGCAAGTGGAGGTGAGCCTGCAACTGCGCAATAGCGGAGATCGCGCGGGCGCTGAGGTGGTTGAGCTCTACGTGCATGACGGACATTCGAGTGTGGACCGTCCGGTGCAGGAGTTGAAGGGCTTCCGCAGAGTCGCACTGAAGCCGGGTGAGAAAACTACGGTGAACTTTACTTTGGACCGCGCCGCGTTTGCTTTCTATAGTGACGCCAAGAAAGACTGGGTGACTGAGCCAGGCACTTTTGATGTGCTGGTGGGAGCGTCGTCGCGGGATATCCGGGCGAAGGCGGCTTTTATGTTGAAGGGTGGAGAGTAATGGTAGGCACGAGGAGACTCGAACTCCTGACCTCTACCGTGTCAAGGTAGCGCTCTAACCAACTGAGCTACGCGC
>DASZMF010000149.1:0-2230 GCA_035552035.1 Candidatus Angelobacter sp. | reverse complement strand
ACTGTGACTCAAGTAACGAACGAACCAAAATAGTAATCGTGGAACAAAAAGACTGCAAAAGCCTGCAATACGACGGAAATGATTGCGATGAAGCCAAGAATAGCCATACCGGAGCCCTGTTCTTACGATCTGGAATATAGTGGACGTGCGTTGCCGCCGTATCTGCGGGCGGTGGAGTTCGCGGGTGGCGAGCCGGTAGTTATCCCGCTGAAGAGCTCTCCGGAAGAGACTGCCAGGATTATTACTTCTTGTGCCGCTATTCTGCTGCCGGGCAGCAAGGCAGATGTTGATCCCCAGAAATACAACGCAGAGAAACACCAGGAGACAGCTCCAGCCGACCAGCCGCGCGACTCCGCCGACGAGCTTTTACTGCAAGACGCTTATAACCTGCGCAAACCGGTCTTTGGCATCTGCTATGGTCTGCAGTCTTTAAACGTATGGCGGTCAGGAACGCTGGTGCAGCATATTGAATCCCAGGTGAATCACAGCCCTGGAACCAAAGTTGAGAATGCTCATCAGGTGGTTGTGGACGCAGATTCTTTGCTGGGAAAAGAGATTGACGGACAAACAGGCAAGCCTGTAGCAGTCAATTCCAGCCATCACCAATCGGCCGATGTCATAGGCGACGGCCTGCGCGCCGTGGCCCGCTGCTCTGAAGACAACGTGATTGAAGCCATTGAAGGAACGTCGCCAGAGCATTATGTTTTGGCCGTGCAGTGGCACCCGGAGCGGACTTTTGAGCAGGACAAGTTTTCCGGCAATTTGTTTAAGACATTCATAGAAGCAGCGCGGCAGTGGAGCGATCAGCGCTCCTAAGCCCATCTTTTTTGAATCAGCATTCCGTCCCACGCTTGCGCATCTGCCCGGTTGTTCCGTATCGTACTTCCCATGCCGGAAAAAGGCGTTGTTCTGTCACTGGAAAACCGAGTCGCGGTCGTCACCGGCGGTTCGCGCGGGATTGGCGCAGCGATTGTAAGACTGTTTACCCGCGCCGGCGCGCGCGTGGTTTTCAATTATCAAAAGGCCAGCAAAGAAGCAGAAGATCTCACATGGGAATGCGGAGGCGAGAAGCAATGCATCGCCATACAAGCAGAGCTTTCTTCCAGTGAAGCAGCCAAGCCCATGATTGATGCGGCTATCCAGCATTTTGGCAAAGTAGATATTCTGGTGGGCAATCACGGCGTGTGGCCGCCACATGATGCGCCGGTGGATCAAATGTCTGAAGAGCAGTGGCGCACAACGCAAGCTGTAAATGTTGACAGTCTTTTTGGGCTGGTGAAGCATGGCGTGGCGCAGATGAAAAAACAGCGTTCCGGAGGCCATATAGTATTAATCAGCTCCACGGCCGGGCAGCGGGGCGAAGCGTTCCACTGCGATTATGCCGCCAGCAAAGGCGCGATTATCAGTATGGTAAAAGGGCTTTCAACCGAGCTGGCGCGTGACGGCATCTACGTGAATTGCGTGGCTCCGGGCTGGGTGGAAACGGACATGGCCGCGCCCGCCCTGCATGACGCTGAAATCAGTAAGCGCGTTTACAGCACCATTCCACTGGGACGAGCGGGCAAGCCAGAGGAAATTGCGGCCTCAGTTTTATTCTTATGTACGGCGCATGCGGGCTTTATTACCGGCGAGATACTGAACGTAAACGGCGGCGCGGTGCTGGTTGGTTGACTTTTTCGCGGTAGCGATTCGGCTTTTTCCTGCATCTAAGAGAATATTGAACTCATGAGAACTTTTGCAGTTGTTTGCCTGTGCGTGGCCAGTTTGTATGGCCAGCAAAATCCCGCCGCACCGCCCGCCGTCACCGAGCAGAGCAACCAGCAAAAGGCGCGCGCCGTGATTGACCAGATGATTCAGGCGCTGGGCGGCCAGACGTATCTCACGGTTCAGGACTCATACGCGGAAGGCCGCTCCGGCAGCTTTCACAATGAGACGCTTGAGGGTTACGGCCTGTACTATCGGTTCTGGAAATGGCCAGACAAAGAGCGCACCGAACTCACCAAGCAGCGAGATATCGTGGAGCTCTATCTGGGCCCGCAAGCTTATGAAATAACTTATAAAGGCATTCGCCCTCTGGATCCGCAAAAGGATGAGAAGCTGGGCCAGGCTTTATTGCGCCGGCGCTATACGCTTGAGATCGTCCTGCGGCAGTGGCTCACCGAGCCCGGCGTTTTGCTGCTGGATGAAGGCCCGGGAATTTCTGAAGGCCATCTGGCCGAGAAGATCACCA
>DASZMF010000148.1:0-4099 GCA_035552035.1 Candidatus Angelobacter sp. | reverse complement strand
AAACGACAATCCCATTGTCGGATGTCTTTATATGCGTGTTTTGTGTGAAGAGCAAAATAACCGGACCACCAGCGAAGTTCGGGTCCTTGCAATATATACACCACTGACCTAAAGAGCCCGGATTTATAGATCCAGTGTTGTAGGCCACAGGCCCATCACCAAACTGAATCACACACGCAGCAAGCAATATCGTTGTAGATGTTCCACTCTGCGAGAGAGGATTTGCGCCAGTGAGAATGCCGTTGGAGTTGACAGGATTATTTCTGAACGTTCCTTTAAGCCGCAGCACTCCAGTGGGATCAACAGCAGAGAGCGGCACCAGCCCGCTGGGAATAGACACGCGCACAGGCTGAAACGGGAGAGCACCATCAGAGAAGGCAGCAGGCTCGTACTGCAACAACGTAAGCTGAATCGTCGGGCCATCCTGTTGCGAGCCATCGCTGCTCGTGCCATCTGCAGCCGGCACAGTATATTCGGCCTGCATGATCTCGTAATCGCCCTGGTATTCCTCACTCACCGTCGCATCAACAGTAATGATGTCTCCACAGAGCTGCTCAATCAGAGTGCGCGGATTGCCTGGGATCGAAGTGTCAACGGCATCCAGAAAACACGTCACCGTTCCAGACCATGGCGCGAGGTAAGGAATTTGCGGAAGGCCAAGATTGCGAGCGCTCAGAAAATTCAGGATGCGATTCACTCGCTCGTAGGTGTTGTTGCCAAGGTTGTATGTGACTGGCGACACATGAAAGATCGGCGTCAGGCTCAGCCCGCGCTGTCCAATCGCATTCTGATGCTGCTCATGGTCCACAATCGGCGCGCGCACCGCAAAGCGGCTTTCCGGGCTGCCTGCATATCCATTGCCGCTTATCGATCCACTCACTCCAGAAGTGGTTTGGCGGTATTGAGTTGCTACTGTTCCATCTTCTATCTGCGCGCCCCATGCAAAGATCGATGACGTTGCAGCAATCAAGATGTTGGCCTGCACAGCAGCAGCAGCCGTCCAGGTAGGTGAATGAGTCATGATGAAGCGCTGCCATACAGGTGTAACGGTGATAAATATCTGTTCTAGATCAGCTCCTGAGCGAACTACCTGAAGCGTCGCCGCTACATTTGCCGCAGCGCGTAGCCAAACAGAAAAAGTAACCTGCACGCCGTTTTGTGAGACAAGAGAAGTGGACTGAAAGACTCCATCCGATGTGGAACCGGTTGAGATGGTATCCGCTGTGTTTCCGCCTATTGGATCAACGGCCGTATTCGGCGTTACTGTTACGCCCGTCTGCTTCGTCCACACAGCGTTATCGAATTCTTCGGAATGCAACAGCCAATTCGCGTGCCCACTCTGCGCGTAGGCGATTTTGTTGCTCGCAGGAATAGACGAGACCTGGAAGACGCCGTCAAAGCCCGTATCGTGAGTACTTCCATCTTGAGGCGGAACAATCTGCACATTGCCATTGATCTGAAAAGGATGATCGGTGAGAAACTTTGCCGTCACAATTCCGTTGCCCGTGCGGACCAGCGCGGAGTTTGCAGGCGTATCCAGATCGGCCGCATCCTGCGCGTTCAGATCATTAAAATTGCCGATGAAACGATTGTTCGCACCGTGCAGGTTGATCTTGTCGAACTGCGTTTGCCCAGAGAGAACGTGGTCTGAAGTGAGCAGGAATGTGGACGTGCGCGGCTTATCTGCGCAGATATATATTTGGCCTGCAGCTTCAGTAATGTAGAGCTGAGACATCGCCAGCAGTTGATTCAGAGCGTCTTGCACTGATGTTTGCTGGGTGAAAGCCAATGATGACTCGAACCTCTTTTGCCCCGATGCTAGAACCGTGTTGCACCAATTCACTGAATCAGCAAACGCAGCAAAATTGATGCGCGCTTTCTCAGCAGCTACAAGATCGCCGCCAGGCGCTGAAGCTAAAATCGGGTTCCACTCAGGCTTAAGCATTGTGCGCAAAATCACGTCCAACACTTGCTCCGCGCCATTGGTTGAAAATGCATAGCCGGTTTGATTTCCTGCAGCATCGAACTGGCGCACTTTGCAGCCGCGCAAATCAGCAATAATATCCAGCGTCGCTGTGGGCGCAGCCGGATCTGGAGGGACATTCAGCATCAGATATGCTTTACGGCTGAACGTTGTAGGTATGAAATTCGCTGGCACAAGCGACCAGAAAGAATCAACATCCTGATCAGCAAGGAATATCTGGACATCGTCAAACCAAGCAGATCCCACCAGGCCCACGCCATAGCCTAACTGAAGATAAAGGCGAACAATCCCAGAGCCCACTGGCCTGAATATGCAAGAGACAAAGGTAAAACCGTGTGCTGCGCCATCAGCAGCAATTCCTACGTCCGGCTGCGTCGGAGAAAAATCAGTGCCTGTCTTGCTCACAATCGTGAATCCAGTAACACCGGCCACAATGTCTATATTTAAAACCGCTCCGTGACCCGCGCTGGCCGCGATCGCAGTCGTTTTTATCCAGCCTTGCAGTCTATAAGTGGCTCCGTCCACAACCGATACTTCCTGGTAGGAGTAACAATCTGCCGCGCCAGTACTTGTTACCTTTAGAGAATTAAGGCCAGAGTGAGAAAAATCATTGGCCACGACCAGGCTGCTGCCATTCAGTAATATCCAGTTTGGAGCCTGCGATCCCACAACTCCGGTTTCGCCATCTCCATTGATGATCAGGTTGCCATTCACAGCACCTGGTGGACGGCCAGTGGACTGCGGATTTAAGCCAGCACCCAAAGTGCCGTCAACGCCCGGATGAAAATGCACCAGCGTGGTATCTGCTGAATTGGCCAGCGCGCTGTTGATCCACAGGCGCTCGATACCGTCCATCTCACCTTCGCTGAGGATGCGAATCACCACGCGGTTTTTATTTATGAGCGCGTGATTGAGTACTTCATTCCCCCGGGCGCGTACGAAGCCATAGCCGAGAGGCAGATTGATATTCAGCTGCGCGCTTGCTACATCCTGGGGATTGAGTGAAAGGATTGGCATCTTATGATCGGATCGGGTTAAACCGCAAAATAGGTCCAACACCGCCGCCGCCAATCGGAACCGGGTTGTGTCCACCGCCGCCTGCAAAAAGTGGTGGAGTCGTTACGGTATTCGGCACAGTGGTAAGAATTGCTGGAAAGCGCTCCTGCGCCGCGCGTGTCGCGTCCTTGCAGGCAACAAAACTTTTTGGACACGCTGCGGCCGTTCCGGTCGATCCGCATTGCGCGCTCTTAAAGCGGAACGTGCACTGCTCTACTTCCACGTCGCCGGCAAGCACAAACTGCGCTGGATCAAAGAGCTGAAGCTCGCGCATGGAGAGCTCATCTTCCTTGGGATTCTGCTCACTCAGTGAGCAATGGAATTCATCAATGGCAACATCCAGCAGTGGAAGCCAGAGTCGCGTGACGGCGTATGCGCCCTCAAATTCATGGTTTTTTAAAGCGCGGGAAACGTCGCGGTCAATCGTGTTGCCAGAGATGTTCTGCATCAGCAGATCGCCGGCGTTGCTGGTGAGATTGCGCGTGCGCGTGAAGTTGCAGCCGCTCTTGATCCAGCCGTTGTAAAACTGATTTGCGCCCGTCGCGCGCGTGGGATAGTTACCTTCGTAGTCACTCCAGAAAAAGCTTGAGCCGTCGATTGTCTGGATGTCGAGCAGAATGACAGGAACAGACGAAGCGCCGCGCGCCGCCATGAATGCCGCAGCTCCTGCTGGAAGTGTTCTAGGCATCAGCGCATTACCTCGATCGCATCGGCAGCGATAAAGAAATCAAGACTGCCAGCATTCTTGGTGGCTGTGGGCGACAGCTTCACGCGATGCTGTCCGAGCGACACACTTTGAATTGTCATCACAACCGCGGATTGCGTTGCTGCGGCAGCAAACAGGTCCACGGTGCCCTGGCTCACGCCATCAAGAAAGACCTGCACTATTCCCATGTCAGGACCTTTGTATGACCACAGACGAAAGCCGAAGCCGATATAGACCCACTCTGCTGCATCTGTAACGGAAGCGGCGCGGACGCACTGACGGCGAAGATTCTTTTATGCCGAGCTCAGCCTGCAGCAGATTGATCAGATCGGAAGCTTCCGAAAGAGTCAGGT
>DASZMF010000147.1:0-2633 GCA_035552035.1 Candidatus Angelobacter sp. | reverse complement strand
GCGCAGGTTCAAATCTTTAAAACTATAAAAGCGCCACGTGCTCACCATGAGAAAACTTACGATGATCATCACCGCCAGCCAGAGCGGCGCCAGCTGCGGCCACAGTATCGGCGCGCCTTTCACTAAATGGATCGTCGCAGCCACCACGCCTGCGCCAGCAGGAATCGGCAAGCCCACAAAATATTTTCTCCCCGGCCTTCCTGGGTTCGATGGTTGCGGATTCAGCTGAATATTGAATCGCGCCAGCCTGCTTGCCCCGGCGACGAGAAAAATAAACGTGGCAATCAGCCCCAGCTGCACCATCTTGTCATGCACCGCAGGGAAGCCGCGATCGGGCAGCAAACTAAAGCCCCACATAAACGCCAGCAACGCCGGAGCAACGCCAAACGTAATCACGTCAGCCAGCGAATCAAATTCGCGGCCAAAATCACTGGTGGTGTTGGTCATGCGCGCAATGCGGCCGTCCAGTCCGTCGGCCACCACCGCAATACCAATCGCCAAAGCAGCATGGTCAAAGTGCCAGAAGTCCTGGCGCGTGCCCAGCATGGTTTGGCTCAGCGCG
Source organism: Candidatus Angelobacter sp. (assembly GCA_035552035.1). GTDB lineage: Bacteria > Acidobacteriota > Terriglobia > Terriglobales > Acidobacteriaceae > Angelobacter. The sequence continues at coordinate 2,071 of DASZMF010000147.1, read as the reverse complement.
TAATAACCAGCGCCGATATTAGCCGCCGTAAATAATGACGGCAATATATACATGCCTTTGCGCATGCGTCGCCGTTGCGGAGCCGGTAACTGGTCTTCCCATCTGCGCATGGGTAGCGGCATCTTCATCGCATGGCCCCTGTATTTTCACGAGTTGAATTCTGCGGGATATTTTTCGGGGTCGTCGCCTTCGCCAGCACGCTTGATCCGCCCTTTACCCGATCACCCAGCTTCACTCTGATCTCTGCCGGCTGCGGAAAAATTACGTCCGTGCGCGACCCAAATTTAATCAGGCCCACACGCTGTCCGCGCGCCACTGTCTCGCCGGGCTTGTGATTGAACACAATCCGCCGCGCCAGCAATCCGGCAATCTGCTTGAACACCACGGTCATGCCTTCGCCTTCCATGGTCACAATATTCTGCTCATTGTCGTCCGCAGAAGCTTCGTCCATGGCATTTTTAAACTGGCCTTTTTTATAGACCGCGCTTTTGATCACGCCGCTGATGGGCGCGCGATTTACGTGAACGTCAAACACGTTCAGAAAAATACTGATCCGGGTGCACGGCACGCCGTTGAGCTGTGTGCTTGAGACGTCAGTAATTTTGCCGTCTGCCGGTGAAATCACCAGCCCCGCGCCAGAGGGGACCACGCGTTCCGGGTCGCGGAAAAACCACAGGAAAAAAACCGCCAGCAAAACGGGAATTGCGGCAAGAAAGAGTGAGTGCGTCAGCCAGCCCAGCACTGCGGCCACCAACAGCATTCCCAAGGCGTAATAGATGCCGTCACGAACCATGTAAGGCTGATTATAACGATTCAGCGCCTGTGCGCGAATGGGAGTTCTCCGCCCCGCTATCAACCCTGTTGGTTCCGGTCAGCACAGGTATCTTGTTTCCATGCAGCAAGTTGCGAGGGCGGGAAAAATAATAAAGATTTTTTCATCTCCCGTATATTTTTGGGGCTCTACTTGACTCTACTAGATAGAGGCAAGTTCATCCGTCAGAACTGCTGAAAAAATATTAAAGGGATACGGTCCGGAAGCCGTGTCCCTTTAACTTTTTGGGGTGATGTCCTGCCTTTTCAAGCCCTTACCAGAAAATCAGCAAGAGCTCTCAGAGCCAAAGCCAGCGGTTTTTACTGGCCGATCACTTTCTCGGCATGGTCAATCACCAAGGTAGCCACTGGATCAGTTGCCGGCTGCAATTCCAGCCCTAATTGCTCAGACAGAGCATTCAGCAGGGCAGTGTTGTCCAAAGGCAGGGTTCGCGTGTTTTCCGATTTCCAGTTCAAGGTGAAATCGTAAAAACCTGTGAGGCCAGTTTTATCCACCACCGGCTTGCCGGTTTCACGGCCCAATAACTCAGCGAACTGTGAAATCGAGATTCGAGTCGCTTCTAAACGGCCCGCCGGTTTTTGAGACAGTGAGTGGCCACCCTCTTGCGCTGCTTTCAGCTTAGGGCCGTTCTTTCCCACCACCAACTCAAGGACCGGAAGATCTTTTAATTCAGAATGCACTGTTAGTTTGAAGCGGTCTGCCAGCAGTTTCTGTAACTCCAGCCGGTACTCTGGCTCTGGAACGGATTCACTGGTTTTTGTCAGGACATCAAACAGGTCATAGGTGACCCATTGCGGACCGCCTGAGACCTGTGATTCGTCCAGCCTGTAAGCGTACTGAACAAGGCCCCTGAGAGAAAAGTTTGTGAACTGGGTGAGTTCATTATTTTGGTGTAGGCCTGTGTGAATAGCTTGTTTAGGTTGCGCTGTCCCTCTTGTCTGAATAAGAACATCTTCAAAAACTGGTGATACTCCTGGGGCGTTCTTCGCTTGCGCGTGACCCTCCGTTGGATGCAACAACCCAATCATCACCGGCGCCGCAAGAGCAGATACGGCCACAGTCGCCAGCAATAGTTTCTTGCCCAATTCCAATTGATGCGTAATTCTATGAATCATAATTTCCTCAATTCGCTTTTTAAGATTTGAGCCGGTAACACCGGCAACACAGACCAACGGGGACCCAAGGTAGAATTCACAAACTTTAAGAATGCTTTCGGCATAGGTCTGAGGCTGAATGCCC
>DASZMF010000146.1:0-3562 GCA_035552035.1 Candidatus Angelobacter sp. | reverse complement strand
TTACGCGCTGCACAATCTGTTCAGATGATTGGCGGCTGATTGGCTTGCCGCAATTGGGGCAGTGCGGCACGCCTACTGACGCATACAGCAGCCGCAGATAATCGTAAATCTCGGTGATCGTCCCAACGGTCGAACGCGGACTTCGCGACGTGGTCTTCTGTTCAATCGAAATCGCCGGACTCAGGCCATCAATGGAATCCACGTCAGGGCGTTCCATCTGGTCCAGAAACTGGCGCGCGTAGGCTGAGAGCGTTTCTACATAGCGGCGCTGGCCTTCGGCGTAAATCGTGTCAAAAGCCAGTGACGATTTGCCCGAGCCGCTGAGTCCCGTAATTACCGTAAGGGTATTGCGCGGAATCTCCACCGAGATGTTCTTCAAATTGTGCTGGCGCGCGCCGCGCACCGTGATGTTGCGAATTGCCATGGGACCTTATTTAGCCTGACTCAAAGCTGCTCAAGAAAACGTCAAAACCGCCTAAAACCCCAGGAAACCGCCACAGTGAGTCCGGGAGGGTAAGCACACAGCTCTACTTCGTATCTTAACTTTGCTTTCCAGAGGGGTCAAATTCCGCCCCGAACTCAGTGTTTAACCTTGTGACTTCAGTTATTTGCGGCCTTTTAAACGAAAGGGCATGATGAGCTATCGAGGGTCCAGCAGCGGGCGTAATGAAGACTTTTGGGTCAATATTGCCGAAAATGCATTCAGCCAGGGAAACCAACCGGGCCAAGAAAAGGACCATCAAAGAGATTGGACAATGAACCCAATACTAGCTTCCTCCACCGTGCTCTTTACCATTCTGTTTTCACTCGTCTTTGGTATAGCCTCAGGCTACGTTGTTATCAGCGGGATCCTGCACGCTTTTGCCCATAAGAATGCAATGGAAAAAGCGCCAGCGACTGCTGTGATCGTGACTGCGGCCTCAAGCCACTAATTCTGCCTTGGAACCTGACTGCGGACTTAAGGCGGCATGCGCCTAAGTCCTGTAAAATCAGCAGCTACCTTACCCAGCTGTTTCCACGGTCTCTCAGATTTTAAACCCTGCCGCTTGGATCGCCAAGGTTGCTGTCAGCAGCCCTTCACTCCACATCACTAAAAAATCTAAAACTGCGGCTGTTTGCGTGGCGCAGTGCTGGGATTATTCGGATCCACGGCCTTCTGCTTCTGCATGTCCTGCAGCTCTTGTAATAGCTGCTCAGGCGATTTCGGCTGCTGCTGCGCCTGCGGAGCCGGCTGAGGCACTGGCTGCGGCTGTGGCGGTGCTTCCTGTACGTCGCCAGAATTTACCTGTTCGTCCGGGGTATCGTCATCGTCGGCATCCTGCCCGGCTGGACGCGGCTGCGGTGCAGCATCTGCGGCTCCGCCCTTGCTCTTTACTGTAACAATCACGCGCTGCACAATGCTGGGGCTGTCTGGCCTGCCAATGGCGACAAGATCATACTTCGGGCCAGAAAAGATCGCGGATAAAACCTCGGCGGCCGGCGCTGGCCCCAGGGAAAGGGCGACTTGCTCTGAAATTCCTTCCATGCCCTCAAATTCAATCCCCGTTTTATTGCGGATCGCCTTCACCACGCTGCTCAAGCTTGAGTTCGTGGCCTGGACCGTCAACAGCCCGTCACGATAAGTGACCACGGGCGGAACAGTGGGTCCTGCAGGAGCGGCCGCTGCTCCTCGCTGGGACTGCTGCACGACCGCCGGCGCATTTGGAGTGCCTGACGGAGCCGAAGCTGCCGCAGTGCGGGCCGGTGAAGTACGAGAACCTGGCGTAACAGGCCGCATTTGTGCCTGGACTCCAACTGCTCCCAGACAAAGCACTGCCACCGCAATTTTTAAGGGAAAACCGGCCATAAGATATTTAGAACTGCTCGTACCCCAACTCTTGCCTTCTGGGTGGCATTCTACTCCTTCTGGTAAAGAACGGTCGATACCACCCGAACTTGCTGCGTATTCTCTAACACGGCTTTCTGAATAACGGTTTTCGGAATAACGGCTTCCCGCATAAAATTGCTCCTTCCGCCACCGGACCACCAGATCGCCCTGCCTGCTTGCCCTCACTTCCCCTGCTGGGCCATGGAAGTATATATTTACCTATCAGTTACAAGCGCAGGCAGCCGCTATTTAGCTTGCCGCACTGAACATCCGCCGCCTGTATCTGACTCGTACATCTGCAAAGGACGATCAAAGCATCTCAACTTATTCCGGAGTAGCGCACTTATATGAAGCAACTTACATTCAGGATTCTTACTGCATTGCTGGTTTTGGCTGGCAGCTTCTCCGCCGGGGCGCAAACCTGCCAGAGCAAAGACGAAATAACTGAACCTGCGCGCAAAGCCATTGAAGCGGCTGCGCAACAGGCCTTTGATCAGACCTCTACTGGCGACGTCAACAGCCTCAAGAACAACGCTATTCCGTCATTGCAATCAAGCTTCAGCGGCATCGCCGGGGCCGTGGTGGATAACAAAGACGCCACTCAGGGGGCCAAGGCCCAACTGCGCGGCATCTATCTGCTCGATACCGGCGCCACCCCAGGCCCAGACGGAGTTTTCTATTGCGGCATCTTCGGCGCTGGCGGCATGAACCCCAACACCGCCGAATTTGACCTCCCCGGTCTGCCAGTTGGCAAATATGCCATCTCCATTCAAGACTTCATCGGCAACAAAGGCCCTTACTCTCTTACCATCATCTTCCAGGACATGAGCGGCTGGAAGATCGCTGGATACCAAATCAGCCCCGGCTCCTCCGTTGGACATGACGGCCTCTGGTATCTGCAACAAGCCCGCAGCTACAAGAGCAAAGGCCAGGTGCACAACGCATGGTTCTATTACCTCACCTCGTGGGAATTGCTGGCGCCCGTGCCTTACATGAATACTAAAATGCTCAGCAAAATCACTGAGGAATCTAACAGCGTCCAGCCCAAGGATGTGCCCGTAGGCGGAAAGCCGGTCACATTTAGCGGCGGCGGAAAAACTTACAACATTACTGACATATCGCTTTTCAAGACTGACAAAAACTTTGATCTCGCCGTGAAATACTCCGTACCCAGCACCGCCGACTTCAACGGCACACAGGCCGACGCACGCAACCTGGCCAACGCCATGGTGACCCAGTATCCGGAATTGAAAGATGGCTTCAATAACATCTGGGTGCACGCCACAGATCCAAACGGCGGTGACGTGGTGGGCCTGGTCAAGCTGAAGTAATTTGCGATCCGAAAGTAATTTGCGATCCAGAGACAGTTAACCGAAGAACGTTGACTTTTTTCCACTTCGGTGCCGACCTCATTACTGAAAACGTCTCTTTTCAATTGCCAATTTTGGCACTTTCGGCGATTTTGGCAATGAATTGCGCCCCTCAGCCTGCATCTCTCAGCCAGAAACCCCACCCGGCTATCACGTTTTGTTGCAAACAAAAGTCCAACCGCAATTCGACCGAGCGGTGACCGCGCGGTTGAGGTGCACCCTTGGAGTGAGACAGTAATTGAATGACACAGATGTCATTGCATAAGTGAACCCCTGATTTGAGACAGTGGGAGGAATCATGGGACATCCTCGACACTGTCCAGCA
>DASZMF010000145.1:0-13417 GCA_035552035.1 Candidatus Angelobacter sp. | reverse complement strand
ACCACTTTGTACGGGACCATCTTCATTTCTTCGTTCACTTCGTCATAGCGGCGTCCCATAAACCGCTTGATTGAATAAACCGTGTTTTCCGGGTTCGTAATGGCCTGCCGTTTTGCAACCTGGCCAACCAACCGCTCGCCGGATTTGGTGAAGCCCACCACGGATGGCGTGGTGCGTCCACCTTCTTCATTGGCGATAACCTTTGGTTCGCCACCTTCCATCACGGCAACCACTGAATTGGTGGTTCCCAGATCAATTCCAATAATCTTGCCCATAATTTACCGCCTCCATGCTTATAAGTGCTTCAAAATCAGTGCGTATGCCATTACATCAAACTCATTATGATATGTGAGTCACTTACTGTCAAGGTGTTAGATGTAGCTGGGGCAAGGGAGGTTGCGAAAATATCAGGCCAAAAAGACATTTAAAATGAAGAGGTTACAGACCGAGAAAATGATAGTCGCCGCAGCGCAAGCCCCGCTCAAATATTTATGGAAAGCTTATTCGCTATTCTTATTGTGACGGTTGCAAAGAGCTGTCGGCCGTCTGCGGGATGTGCGACTCCGCATTGCCGGTTGGTCCAGATGGTTCTGGATGAGAAGGTGTGCAATTACGGGCGATGACTTCCATTAGGTCCTTGCGGCCAATCGGCTTGGAAATGTAGTCATGCATTCCGCCAGCCACGCATCTTTCACGGTCACCCTGCATGGCATGAGCAGTCATAGCCACAATCGGAACGTGTACGCCAGATTCCTCTTGTTGCTGGCGTAGCAATTGCGTGGCGCGAAACCCGTCCATTTCCGGCATTTGAACATCCATCAGGACCAGATCGAAGCTGTTTCTGGAATAGAGCTCAATGGCTTCCACTCCATTATTCGCGACTGTTACGTTGTGGCCCATTCGACCCAGGAGCCCAATCGCTACTTTTTGGTTGAACACGTTGTCTTCCGCCAGCAGGATGCATAACGGGGGCGATGTCGCCAATGGCTGGACCGCCGGAAGCGTGCACGGCGTTACAGATTGTTCTTCTTGCGCCACCTTGCCCAGCGCGCGAAGAATCAGTTTGAGCAGTTCCTGTTGCGAAACCGGCTTAATGGCATATTCCGAGACGCCTAGTTCCTGGCATCGGCGCGAGTCTTCGTGTTGGTCGCCGGATGTCAGCATCATGATTGCGGCCGTAATGTCCGGATCTGCGTGGATTTTTTCGAGAAGCATGAATCCATCCATGTCCGGCATATGGCGATCGACGATTACCATGGAATAAGGGCTATTCTCCATGACGGAGCGCCGCAACATTGCCAGCGCGGTTACGCCACTCTCCGCGAGTTCGGGGCACATTTTCCAGCGGAGCAGTGTTTCAAGCAGGATACTGCGATTGGTAGAGTTGTCATCCACGATCAGTGCACGCATGCCACGCAATGCTTCCCGCGCCATATTTACCGTGTGCTCCACGGGCGCCGAAGAGACTTCAAAGCGAGCGCTGAAATGAAAAATCGAGCCCTTTCCTGGCTCGCTTTCCACCCAGACGCGCCCCCCCATCATCTCCACTAAGCGGGCAGAGATGGTCAGGCCCAGCCCTGTACCGCCAAACTGGCGCGTGGTGGAAGTATCTTCCTGCTCAAAAGCCGCGAAAATTTTAGAAATTTTGTCCGGGGCAATACCAACGCCGGTATCGCGCACGGAAAATTGCAGCAGGGCGCCATCCTGCTCAGTCTTGCGCACACTCAGGACAACCTCGCCTTCCTTGGTGAATTTAATGGCGTTGCCCAGCAGATTGAACAGGACCTGGCGCAACCGGCCATCGTCTCCCACAACGTTTTCAGGGACATCGGGTTCCAGTTCGAACGCCAATTCCAAGCCCTTTTGGTGGGCGCGGAGAGAGACCGCCTTCATGGTTTCAGCGATTAAACTTTGCAGATTGAACGGCCGCGGATCAAGCCGAAGCTTGCCAGCCTCGATCTTGGAAAAATCCAGAATGTCGTTAATGATGCAGAGCAGGCCTTCCGCCGAAGCTTTAGCGACCGTTAGATACTCGCGCTGGGCTGGAGCAAGGTCGGTGTCCAGGGCCAATTCGGTCATTCCCAGAATTCCGTTCATGGGTGTGCGGATCTCATGGCTCATGTTGGCCAGGAATTCGCTCTTCGCGCGATTGGCAGCCTCGGCTGCGCCCTTAGATCGTTCCAGTTGTTCCACTGCGGTGCGCAACTCGCTGGTCCGGGTGGAGACTTCATATTCCATGTGCTCAGTATGGTCTTTTAACTCATTGTCGCGTTGCGCAATGCCTGCCAGCATCGAATCAAAGCTCTCAATGAGCAGCTCAATCTCCTTGTATCCGTAAGGCAGTTCGCCCACGAAATATTCAGAGTTCTGCTGAATGGTCCGTGCGCGTTCTGCCAAAGCCAGAATGGGTCCGGAAATGACTCTTTGCAGCCGGGACGCCAGCAGGAAAGCAAGGGCCAGGGAAACCAGCAACACCATGGGAGCGATGATAGCGTAGCGCAAAAGGCTCTCTTGCAGTTCTCCCAGATCGTGAATCAACAGAACGAAACCAATCGTCTCTTCACCAAAGCGCACCGGACGCACAATATATAAAAGGCGGTCATGGAATCCGCTCTTTATCATGGATGCTGAGATTGGAATAATGTGCGTGTCGACTCCGGCGCGCGTATAAGTTGCAAAGCGGGTGCCTTTCTGGGCGTAAATACAGGCTGCGACCATATCCGGTTCGGCGCGAAGGTTTGCTAAAGAGTCAGCGGCGTCCCGCGCATTGCTGAAGGAGAGGGCCGCTGTGTTGTTAGCGGCAATGATGTCGGCCAGTACGATGTTCTCTTTCACCATGGCTGCCCGAATTGCGTAGATCTCATGGGCCGTGAAAGCAAGACACGTGAGCACCAGCACGGCGCTGGAAACCATCATGATGATGAAAATCAACTTGCGTTTGATGGGCGGTGCGGCGTGTAGATTTGTCATTGGCCCTGCTTTGCTTCGCTTGTGCTAACAATGCGCGCCAGAGACAATAGCTTGGAGCTGATTGTGAGATGCGCGCTTTCTGCCGCACCGATATTGACTTCAAAGAGCAGCCGTCCTGCTTCGTTATAGAAATTGATGGTTCCGCCAGCCTGCGCGAACCCTGAAGTTTCCGCCACCAGAAGCATCGGCGAGCTTTTGGCGGCCAGCACCAGCTTTTGCTGTTGTTTGATTGCGCTTGCGGCAAGAAAGACCAGGTGGCAGCCTTTTATCTCCTCCGTTCCGCGGAGATGCCTGACTGCAATGGTGTGGCGATTGATGCTCTTGCCGCGCACTGAGGAATCCAGTTCGTCCACCACCGGGCTGCGGCCCAGCGTGCAGAAGTTCAGCGGAGAATCCGCTGCCGTGAAAGTCTCAGCCGGCCATTCAATGAATTTGGCAAAGTTGAACAGGTATGCGGCTTTCACCTGGTCCTCGGTGGCGGACTGCGCAACCGCCGGCCGCGCGGCAGCGGCGCACAATAGCAACAGTGCCATCGCGGTGCCCGATCTCTGCCATGCTTTGCTCAAGAAATTCTCTGCTTCCCGGCTAAAAGTGCCACGTAAATCTGCCGTTCATGGTGCGTCCAAGCGTGGTTGGCAATCCGCCAAGCTGGCTAATAAACTCGATGTGTTCTTTGTTGAGAAGGTTCTGCACGCCCAGGCTGAAATCCGCGGACTTGACTGGACGCCACGAAATCTTGCTGTCCACTTCCGTCCAACCAGGTACGTTCTGCGCGGTCCTGCGGTCGATAAACGAAAGAGCGTTGCTGAGCTCCAGATGGCGCGGCAAATTCACTGCAGAACTCAATTGCAATTGGTGGCGCGGAGGTTCTCCCCAAAGCTGCAGCTCCGTGGCGCCTGCGGCAGTCTTCTGCGTAAACTCAAATTCAATCAACGAGTAGGCCGCGATAAGACGTAGTCCATGGAGCGGAACCCACTGCGTGGCCAGTTCGCCGCCAATGGAATGGCCCGCAGTATCATTCTGTTCAATCAGCGGAATGACCAGGCGTGGCGGAGGGCTGGCTTCGGCGAATGGCTGTCCTGGCTCCGTCCCCAGCAGGCCAGAATATAGACTGTAAAACGCAGTTGTATCCAGGGAGAGCGTTTTCATCATCTGCACGCGGTATCCCAGCTCAAAAGCGTTCAATCTCTCCGGCTTGATAGCAGGATTGCCCGTCAGGCGCAAAACCTGTAGTCCTCCCGGCGTGGGAAAGATTGAGATATTGTTACGGATACTCGTATCGTCAGGGTCAGCGCTGCGGTTCGCCATGGAGTAAGCCGTCCACAACGATTGCCGTGGTGAAACCTTCCACAAAAGCCGCACAGTCGGTTGTGCATCCCATCCACTCAGGCTGTTGTGCTCCACTCGGATGCCCGCCGTAAAATGGAACACCCCGTTCAGGAACACGATTTCATCCTGTATGAAGCCGCCGGCGATATTGAAACTGAGATTTGCCGGGTTCCAGGAAACATTGGTGTCAGGCGAGGATGTGTGGGCGTCGCGGAAGTCATAGGAGAAGCCCGCGACAAAATCGTGCCTTCCCACTATTTTTTCATGCTGAAGAGAAATGCCGACTACGTTGCCATGGACATCAAGCCCCAGTTGCGGATGAATCACATGCGCCCAGGAAGCCTGCAGGGTGGTTTCTTCACCGTTCAACGATTTGTGAATCCAGCGCCCCATCAAGTCCTCGCCGCCATGGCCTATGTTGTCAATGAACGAGCGAGTAAACGGGGCTGTATAGACCGGTACTACACTCTGGCTACCGGCGTTACCGCTGAAAGCATCGCCTTCCCAAAGGAGAGAGTCGTGGTCCGATGCACGGGTATCCACGCGAAAGCCGCCGCGGACGGAGCGCCAGGAATCGTGCGACGGTAAACCGGCAAATTCTCCCGCAGGGCCGTCGTCAAAATCTTTTGTAAAAAGCCGGTAGTGAGTGGTTTTTCCCAGCTTTCCCCCGTATTGAACAGAGGCATAACTGCGCTCATCGTTTCCCATTCCGGCGGAGACCAGCGTGCCCGGGGTTTCCTGGGCTGGCTTGGTGATGATGTTAATCACGCCGTTAAAAGCATTCGTGCCCCACATGGTGGCTCCGGGACCTCGAATGACTTCTATGCGTTCTATGTCCTCCAGGGGCACGTCCTGATCGGCCCAGACCACGCCGGCAATGAGCGGATCAAAGACGCTGCGGCCGTCAATAAGAACAAGCATTTTGTTAGTGAATTGTTCGGCAAAGCCGCGCACTGAAATGGCCCAGGTGCTGCCGTTCAGCTGCACCACATCCAGTCCCGGAGCCATATGCAGCAACTCAGGAATGTTGGTCGCAGTGGAGTTACGAATGTCCTGCTGCGTGATTACGTAAACGGCCGCCGCGGTGTCGCTCAGCTTCTGTTCTTTCTTTGAGACTGAGGTGACTTCAATCTTCGAAAGCTGTTCCGGGCTAAGCTGCGTTAAATCGGCCTGGTCCTGGGAGCGGACGAAAGCCGTGAAAACTAAAACACAAAGCAGTGTCCCGCACCAGGCGGGCACGAATTTAAATTTATTGGATGATGATTCCAAGCAAAGCATATGAGCCTCTTAAGCCGGAGCCGGCGCCATGTTGCAGTGCACAACGGGCCCTGACATTTGCATCGGCCACCGGACACGATTCTTTATCGGTGCGGGGCACACTTTGGACTGAGGCATTCTGTAAGTGAATTCCAAGAAATGCGCAGGCCGGAACCCGTGAGAGTAAAAACAGACAGCCGTCGGCTCAGACCTGCACATTATGGCCCGCAAGTTCAGGATTTTCTTAAAATGCAGTCAGCCCTTTTACAGGCGTAAGCATGTCTTCACTACCAATGGCGAATTGGTTCAATCTGACGGCAAGAGGCATTTGGCTGCCTGTGTCTGCATATCGGCTTCAAGGTGGGCCAAATCCGCCGATGCTGCTGGCGTGCAATGACGTGTAATGATTTCTGTAAGCTCCTTGCGGCCAATCGGCTTGGAAATATAGTCATGCATTCCGCCCGCCAGGCATCTTTCGCGGTCTCGCTGCATGGCGTGGGCAGTCATGGCAATAATTGGGATACAGACGCCGGATTTTTCCTGCTCAGCGCGAATGATTTCGGTGGCGCGGAAACCGTCCATTTCCGGCATCTGCACGTCCATGAAAACCAGGTCAAAACTGTTTTTGGAGTAAAGCTCAACCGCTTCCAGGCCATTATTGGCTACTGTTACGGTGTGGCCCATTCTGCCCAGGAGTCCAAGGGCCACTTTTTGATTAAACACATTGTCTTCTGCCAGCAAAATGCGCAATGGCGCTGTTGCCGTCAACGGCAGGGCCGCCGGAAGCATACGCGGCATTGAGGATTGTTCTTCTTTCGCCACCTTGCCCAGCGCGCGCAAAATCAGCTTGAGCAATTCGTGCTGCGAAACCGGCTTAATGGCATATTCCGCGACACCCAGTTCCTGGCATCGGCGGGAGTCTTCCGGCTGATCGCCTGAGGTCAACATCATGATCGCGGTAGATTCAAGGTCGGGATTGGCGTGGACTGTTTCCAGCAGCATGAATCCATCCATCTCCGGCATATGGCGGTCAACAATTACCAGGGGATAGGGCCGCTTCTCCCTGGCTGCGAAATGCAGCATGGTGATTGCGTCTGCCCCGCTCTCTGCCAGTTCAGGGCACATTTTCCAGCGGAGCAGCATCTCGTGCAGGATGCGGCGGTTCGTAAAGTTATCATCCACCACCAGGGCACGCAAGCCGTGCAACGCTTCAAGTCCCAGGTTCACAGTCTGCTCCACCGGAGTGGAAGAGATTTCAAAGCGGGCGGTGAAATGGAAAGAGGAGCCTTTCCCCTGGTCGCTCTCCACCCATATGCGCCCATGCATCATCTCCACCAGACGGGAAGAGATGGTCAAGCCCAGGCCGGTGCCGCCAAATTGGCGCGTGGTGGAATTGTCTTCCTGTTCGAAGGCCGCGAAGATTCTGGCGATCTTTGCCGAGGCAATGCCCACTCCCGTATCGCGCACGGAGAATTGCAGCACGGCGCCCTCGGCATCCTCAGAGAGCTTTCGGACAGCCAGGACAACTTCGCCTTCCTTGGTAAATTTAATGGCGTTGCCCAGAAGGTTGAAGAGGATCTGCCGCAGCCTGCCGTCATCGCCCACAATATATTCAGGGACGTCTGGCTCCACCTCGAACGCCAGTTCCAGGCCCTTCTGGTGGGCGCGGAGCGAAATTGCCTTCATGGTTTCAGCGATTAAATCCTGCAGGCCAAACGGCCGCGGATCAAGAGACAGCTTGCCGGCTTCGATCTTGGAAAAATCCAGAATGTCATTAATGATGCAAAGCAGGCCTTCAGCGGAAGACTTAACTACCTTGAGGTATTCGCGCTGCGTGGGCGCAAGCTCTGAATCCAGCGTTAATTCCGTCATGCCCAGGATTCCGTTCATGGGCGTGCGTATCTCATGGCTCATGTTGGCCAGAAATTCGCTCTTGGCGCGGTTGGCGGCACGCGCTTCCTCCGCCGCAACTCTTGACCGGACCAGGGAAACCGCCCGGCTTGCGCTGAAGCCCAGCAGAAGCACCGAGCACAGATAGAGAATGATGCGATAGATATTGCCGATTCTTTGCGCCCTGGCATAACTGCGCAGGTAGACTTCCCGCGTCTCATCCGTGCAGCTTGCCGTGGGCAGGTCATCCATGGCGCGGATAATCCCTTCCAGCCGGGGCTCTACACTCACAATTTTTACCGCGTGATTGATTGCATTCTGGAGGGGGGCGCGCAGACTTGGGTTGCGTTTCGCATCCCGGCCAATTTTTTCTATCTCATCTTCCATTTTGGCGCCGAGACTGGCGTCCGGTGAAGAGTCGTAAAGCAGCGCATCCCGCAACAGGTCAGAAAGATCGTCCTGCACACTGTCGTCTGAGGTGCTATGAATAATTTCATCTACGATGAACGGAAAATAGCGCAGGGAGTTTTTAAGCACCGCATTTTCAGACTTGAATGCCTCCACCATCCGGAACTTTACGGTAAGCAGCTGGGCCTGGGAGTCTAGAACCCGGTTCACGTCTTTGCGCTCACTGGCGTTTACAAATGATGGAATGTCACGCAGATCCGACTGGATCCTTTCCATTTCCTTTATCTTCTTCACGTAAGGATCATAAGAGCCAAGCAGGTTATACCGGGACCTGAGCACGTCACGGCTGATTTCCGTATCCAGCTGTTTCATGTGTTGCAGGTTGGCGATGAAACGATCATGCTGCCCGGCATCGACGGACCGTTGCTGCCAGAAGAGAAAGGTCAGCAGCGCGGCAATACCGATGCCGGCGAAAAGATTCCGTCTCTGGCGCCATATCATAGGGCTTTTCCATTTAGCTCGCCTGTAAGGGTCCGCAAGAACTCCACAATCAGGGCCGTTTCTGGGTTCGAAAGTTCTCGGCCCAGCTGATACTTGCCCATCATGTGCACGGCATCTTCCAGGGTCTTGGCATGGCCGTCATGAAAATAAGGGCCTGTAAGAGCGATATTCCGAAGGGTTGGAACTTTGAACATGTGGATATCATGCTCATTACCCGTTACGTTAAACCTGCCCAGGTCGGCTTTGGTGGGATGGCCGCGATCTTCAAAATACGGCGCCATGATTCCCAGTTTTTGATACATGTTGCCGCCCATATTGACTCCCTGGTGGCAACTGACGCATCCCATCGTTTTAAACAGCAGAAAGCCTTGTTGCTCTCTTGCGGTGAGGGCAGCGGTGTTCCCGCGCAGGAATTGATCAAAGCGGGAATTGGGCGTTGAGAGCGATCGTTCAAAGACCGCGATCAGTTCTTTTACGCCTTCCGGTTGAATCTGAGTTTTATAGATCTGCTTGTAGGAGTCAGCATATTCTGGCGAGGCTTGCAGCTTGGCGGTTACCTCACTCCACGTTGAGCCCATTTCCGACGGATTCTGCAGGGGGTCATCTACTTGTTGTTCCAGTGTTTCTGCCCGTCCGTCCCAGAATAGGCTCAGGTTGAGGCCGGAGTTGAGGACCGTAAGAGAAGTAACTTGACCAACCGCACCGTTGATGCCAATGGAGAATGCCCGGCCATCTGTTCCGCCGCTCTGCAGATTGTGGCAGCTGGAGCAGGCAATTTTATTGTTGTGCGAGAGATGTGGATCGTAAAAGAGCTTTTCTCCCAGCTTAACCTTGCGAGGATCAAGACCAGCCATTGGCTCGATTGGGCCAATCAGTTCGTCTGACTCATGCGTGGATGCCTGAGCGGTGGCCGAAACAGCGGACGAGGGCGCACGGAGCAAGAATACTGCGCCGCCAGCCACGAAGACCATGCCTGCCACGATCCATACTGCGGTTCGCGAGGAACCCAGGCGCAGCAGGGAGGTCAATCTTGATAGGACGTTCGCCTTCATACCACTCCTAAACAGCAAGATTTTAGAAATGAAAACAACCGGTCCAGGCCATCCGGCCCGGTTGCATAACCAGATTATGGCGGCAGGTTCTCCGCTACACTGGTACGGTACATAAAGGGAGCATCGGCCAGTCAGTGAGGGTCTTTAGCGGCATGTGAGCCGAGTCCTCTCCTTAAGTCATATGTCGAAAGGATTTAAGTACTTACTGATTTATGACGATAGGGTGGTTGTAGGAGTGTTACGGCCGGTCTTCTATATTTAGTGTGCTCGAAATGTCCGAAATTTATGAATGCAATATCAGAGCCGGTGACCCCATGACAGGTTCTCCAGAGGAATTGATCCGCGTGGATTCAGTCCTGGTTGCCGACGACGATGCCGTTTCGCGCAAGATGCTTGAATCATATCTGCAGAAATGGAAACTCAACGTCACCACAGCCAAAGACGGTCTCTACGCGTGGCATGAACTCCAGAAAGAAACCGCGCCCAGCCTGATTATTCTTGACTGGATGATGCCGGGGATTACTGGCATTGAGCTGTGCCGCCGCATCCGCGCGCGCAAAAGCTCGCACTATCCTTACGTGATTTTGCTGACCGCACGCGACGCCAAACAGGACCTTGTGGAAGGGCTGGAGGCCGGCGCGGACGATTATCTGACCAAACCTTTTGACGCCAGTGAACTGCGTTCACGCCTTGTGGTGGGCAGCCGCATTCTTCGCCTGCAGAATGAACTCATGCGCAAAGAGGAAGAGTTGCGCTTCCAGGCCCTGCATGACCGGCTGACCGGACTCTGGAATCGCGAGGCGATCCTGGGTTTCATGGACCGCGAGATTTCGCGCGGCAAGCGCAGCGGAGATTTTGTCGGCGTGTTGATGCTTGACGTGGACCACTTCAAGTCCATTAATGATAATCATGGGCATCAGGTGGGCGATGTTGTGTTGCATGAGATTGGCCAGCGCCTGGTAGGCGGCATGAGAAGTTATGACTGGGCCGGACGCTATGGCGGCGAGGAATTTCTGGTGCTGGTATGTAACTGCAACGCTGAGATTCTGGCCATGTGCGCGGAGAGATTGCGTGACGCCATTTCCAGGGAGCCAATTCGCGCCGCCGGCCTGGAACTGCCGGTGACCATCAGCATTGGGACTGCGCTTTCCTCCAAGGGCAATCTGCTCACGGGCGATCAGATGGTGGGCATCGCCGATGCCGCGCTCTATCGCGCCAAAGGCCGGCGCAACTGCGTGGAAACAGGCTGACCGAAGCCGGCGTGAGCTTCACACACTCTTAACAATATTTTAGGCTGCAGGGCCAATCGACTTGGCGTTCATCTCTGCCGCGCTTGCAGAGTCCAGCGGATATTGCGGCAGCACCTCACGCAACGCCCACTCAATGCGATTTACCGAATCGTTGATGAGTTGCAATTGCATCGCGTCGAGACCTGAGCGGTTCTGCCCGCCTAGAAACTTGATTACCTGTAGCGCATTGCGGATGTGATGATTCAGCTCGGCAATCGTCTTCATCCTGGCGCGCATCAGCTCGCGATTGGCCTTCTCTTCCCGCGCTATCTGGTAAAAAAGCCAGCCCGCAAACAAGCCCGTGAGGCCGTTGCTGAGGATGAGCATGTCCAGACGAGGCAAACCTTCTTTCACAAGAAGCCAGTCCAGAATCACACCCAGAATTGAAACGACGATGGCGACAATTAAGGCAAACAAGCCGCTACGGCGCAAGCGCAAGGATTCGTCCGGAAGATTAATTTTTTCCACAGTGAACTAATTTTAAACACCGGGCCACGGCTGTGCGAAGGGAAAAATCAATTCTTCACAGAACTTATTGCAGAAATTCATATGCAATGATCTGCCGTTAAGCCAGGCGGGCTGCGCGGCATTGAATCGCAACCCGCGCGGCTTACTTGCCAAATAAAACGGTTCCTGGCTATTCCACGGTAACGGATTTCGCCAGGTTGCGCGGCTGGTCCACGTCGCATCCGCGGCGCACTGCAATGTGATACGCCAGCAATTGCAGCGGCACCACTTCCAGAATCGGCAGCAGAAGCTCCGGCGCATGCGGCACGTAGAGCACGTGGTCCACTGATTCCTTGATCTCTTCATCGCCTTCAGTGGCAATGGCAATCACCTTCCCGGAACGCGCTGTGACTTCCTTCACGTTCGACATTGTCTTCTCATAACGCAGAACTGAGTTCGGATCATTCGGATCTTTCGTCGCGACTACTACGACTGGCAGGTTTTCATCGATCAGCGCATTGGGGCCGTGTTTCATCTCGCCCGCGGGATAGCCCTCGGCGTGTATGTACGAAATTTCTTTCAGCTTCAGTGCGCCTTCCAATGCGATTGGGTAATGAATGCCGCGACCCAGGAAGAGAAAATCCTGCACGCGATAATAGCGTTTGGCCAGCTCTTCACACTCTTTATCGTTGTTGAGCAGAGATTCCAGTTTGTGTGGAATCTTGAGCAGCTCATCGATATAGCGTTTAGCGTCTTCGGTGGACGTTGCTCCGCGCAGCTCACCGAGATACAACGCCAGCAGAAACATGGCCGTCAGCTGGGCGGTAAATGCCTTGGTGGACGCCACGCCAATCTCTGGGCCGGCGTGCGTGTACACGGTGCCAGAAGATTCGCGGGCAATCATCGCGCCCACCACGTTGCAGATGGCCAGCGTCTTTGAGCCCTTGGCTTTGGCTTCGCGCTGCGCGGCAATCGTGTCTGCCGTCTCGCCAGATTGCGTAATCAGCAGCGTGATTTCCTTGCTGGAGGTAATCGGATCGCGATAGCGAAATTCGCTGGCATAATCCACTTCCACGGGAATGCGCGCCAGCCGCTCGATCATGAATTTGCCGGCCAGAGCAGCGTGCCAGCTGGTGCCGCAGGCCGCGATGTTGATCTTGGTTACGTTGCGCAGCTCGTCTTCAGTGATCTGCATCTCTTCCAGAAAGACTTTTCCGGAATCCAATGAGACGCGGCCCAGCGTGGTGTCCCGCACGGCGCGCGGCTGCTCATAAATTTCCTTGAGCATGAAATGCTTGAAGCCGCCTTTTTCCGCCATGATCGGGTCCCAGGTCACGTGCTGAATCTCGCGCGCTACCGGCTTGCCGTCAAAGTCAGTGAGCTGTACGCCCGCGGGAGTCAGGATAGCCATGTCACCGTCATGCAGAAAATAGATGTCGCGCGTGTGGCTCAGCAGGGCTGTCACGTCAGAGGCGACGAAATATTCGTTTTCGCCCATGCCAATGACCACGGGCGGGCCATTGCGCGCGGCAATCAGCTTGTTGGGCTCATCTTCAGAGAGTACGCCCAGGGCAAACACGCCGGTCAGCTGTTTCACGGTCTTGCGGACAGCATCTTCCAGCGTGATCTTGTGCCCGTTGGATTGGGCCAGGGCTTTCTCAATTAAATGCGCAATCACTTCCGTATCGGTCTCAGTGGAAAACGTGTGGCCTTCTTCAATCAGCTTCTTCTTGAGCGAGAGATAATTTTCAACAATGCCGTTGTGCACCACCACGATTTTGCCGGTGCAGTCGCGATGGGGATGCGCGTTCTCTTCCGTCGGACGGCCATGCGTGGCCCAGCGCGTATGGCCAATGCCATAGCTGCCTTCCATGGGCTTCAGCCGAATCACTTCTTCCAGATTGCGCAGCTTGCCTTCAGCACGGCGCAGCTGCAGCGCACCGTTCGAGCTGGCTCCGTTGCCGGCGCCATCATCGATACAGCCAGCCACGGCAATGCCGGCGGAATCGTATCCGCGATATTCGAGCTTGCGCAGTCCCTCAATAATCACAGGGACAACGCTCTTCTTACCTACATAGCCAACAATTCCGCACATAATAGAAAGATCCTGACTAAAAAATACGCCTTGAAAATTTCGCTCTAAACTTTGCTGACATGACTTGAGTTATTTCTAATCCAGAGAAACTCAGCAATACTCTATGGGGCAAACTCTATGGAGCTCAAGCTCTACGGGTCTCAACTCTATGGCTCTCAGCGATCCCGTTTCTAATCTGT
>DASZMF010000144.1:0-1840 GCA_035552035.1 Candidatus Angelobacter sp. | reverse complement strand
TGGTGATTGTCATTCCCCAGGTCAAACTGCCGGACCAGCGTCTGCATGGTGGAAGCCAGCCGGGCCAGTTCGCCCGCTGCCTTGTTGGTGTATTCAGCGCCTTCCGTGGTGCTCTTGGCCGCCGATGCCACGCCGGTAATGTTGCGGGCAATTTCCTGGTTTCCGCTGGCTACGTCATTCACGTTGCGGCTGATCTCGTTGGTCGTCGCGGTCTGTTCTTCCACGGCCGTGGCGATGGTGTTCTGAATATCGTTGATCTGGGCGATGATCTGGCTGATCTCGGTAATGCCTTCAATCGCACCTTTGGTGTCAGACTGAATGGCTTCGATTTTGCGGCTGATGTCCTCGGTGGCTTTAGCGCTTTCCTTGGCCAGTTCTTTTACTTCATTGGCCACCACGGCAAAGCCTTTACCGGCTTCACCGGCACGGGCAGCTTCAATGGTTGCGTTCAGGGCCAGCAGATGGGTCTGCTCGGCAATGGAGGTGATGACTTTAATGACCTGGCCGATTTCCTGGCTACTTTCGTTCAGTTTGGCCACGCGCTGGCTGGCTTCACTGGCGATCTTTACACCATCGCCGGCCACTTTAGCCGCGTTAGCTGCATTGGCTGAGATTTCCTTGATGCTGGCGGTTATCTCTTCAGATCCGCTTACCACGGTTTGAACGTTAGCGGAGATCTGTTCGGCTGCGCTGGAAACTGCACCTGCTTGCGAGGCTGTCTCTTGCGCATTGGCGCTCATCTCGGATGAAGTAGCGGAAAGTTCTTCCGAGGCGGCAGCCAGACTGGAAGACCCTTCGGTCATTTCTTTTACCGTATCGCGAATGGCGCTTACGGCATGGGTGAAATTTTTGGCCAGAGAATCCTTGTCGGATTTCGGTTCCACGCTTACGGTCACATCACCGCGGCCCAGTGCTTCACAGGCAGCAGCAATGGTCTGGTTATATTCGACCACCTGCCGCAGTGAATCGGCCAGCATGCCGACTTCATCCATGGATACGTGTGTGATTGTCTGGTCGGCGTCGCCCAGCGCGAGTTTCTGCGCGGCTTGTTGCATGGCGCGTAACGGATTGGCAATCATGCGGCTGACGGCAACCCCCAGAAAGATTCCCAGGGCAAGAGAGAAGCCCAGGACAAGAAACACCATATTGCGGGAAGAATGAAAGATCGATTCCGCCGCCTTGGTGTTCTCATTGGCAGTGGCGTTGTTGGCATCAATAATCCCGGCAAGGTCCCCAATGGCACGGTTATAGATCGTCAGGGAATCGTTCCAGAGCAACTCGCGGCATTCGTCGAACTTACCGTGATCAGTAAGTTCGATTATTTTTGCGGCATCGGACCAAACCGCGGCTTCTGACGCCTGTAGTTCACGGTAGCTTTTTTTCTCATCTTCAGTGTTCATGAACTTTGCGATGGCGGCTACCGTGTCTTGCGATACTTTCACTTCATTTAGTAGCTTGGCTTTGTATTGCGCATTCTTTTCAGCATTGCCTTGAGTCATGGACAGGCTGAGCGCATAGCGCCGCACGGAAGAGGTGGAATACTTGGATTTTGCGAGAATGGTGAGAAGCGGCAGATTATCTTGAGTCAGTTGGTCGGTTGGCGCATACATTTTGGCAAATTGCAGGACTGCGAAAATGCCTAACCCGACCATCAGGGTCAATATTCCGCCAAAAGCGACTGCCAGCTTGCGGCCCAGACTTAGATTCAGGAACCATTTCATTTCTTAACTTCTCCTAAGAGTTTTCTGTTGCTTTAGGGCATGTAACAAAGGTTGAATACAAATCCAGCCTTCCCACTCAATATCGGCGGGAACCGAAAATACTCAAGTTTTGTAAAATT
>DASZMF010000143.1:0-7855 GCA_035552035.1 Candidatus Angelobacter sp. | reverse complement strand
GTCTGCAGGTACACAGGGCTGTTCACGCCTTGCGGCTGAAAGATGGAAGCAGTCACGGCCTGTACGCCGGGAACTTTTCGCGCGGCGGCATATACCGGGCTCAGATAAACGGTCTGGCCGAAGCCGAAATTGTCGGGAAAGAAAATACCCTTCTGTCCGTTGGGAAGAAGGCGGTTGCTTAAAACTTCTTCCAGTGCTTCCTTTACGTCGGCACGGAAATAGTCAGGGTCCACGCAAATTTGCAGTTCAATCTGGACTGCGACATATTGCGGCGACTCAATTTCCAGGTCCTGCCCGGCAAGGTGATAGCGCTCAACATTTTTCTGGATCGCCTTGCGCAAAGGTTGTGTGAGATTGCCTCCACCATGCGGCTCGGCGGCGATAAACACGGTGTACCAACTGCCTGTCCAGCGCAACGTGGAAACAGCCTGGTCAACCAGAGGATTTTCTTCTGCTACAGTGTCATAGTCCGCCATGGTCACGGCCCTTTGCTGGGTCATGAAAGCCTGCGGCGCGCGACGGCGAATCTGCTCACTGGTTTCGGGATCAGTCCCTCCGGTGGCGGGCAGCGGATTGGTGCAAGATTGAATTCGCGGATCGCCAGCCAGGTTGATCAGAGTTTCAGCGCCTACGTTCCCTGGGGTTCCGTTGCCCACGCGATAGTTCGCTGTAAACGAAGTTCCCTTGTCAGGACTTGCACCGTTGACGTTGTCACCGAAGCGTAGCGTGGCCGTTCCATCTGATTCCACTTCCACCACGAATGCCTGGCCGGACTCATCTTCTTCCAGCAAATCCTTGTCTGCGTGCCATGGGCTGGCAACACTATTCAGCGTTCCAGAGAGAGAGATGGTCGGCAACGCCGTGCCCGGATCAAAGTTCATCAAGTCATACGCGGACAGGCTGGGGTTTGGCGTCTCATCAAAACTTTTGACCGTGATCAGCTCAGAATCTGAGCTAAAGTCAGCGGCGACCGTGGCCAGCGATACATTGGTGAATTGCTCAACTGTTACCGGTAGATTCACTCCCACACCGCCGGAGGAAGGCTGATAGACAACCACTAAATTGAATGAAGATGGATTTTGCTGGTTCCCCTGGGCCAGCACGCCGAACGACTGCGGCCACGCGGCAGGGTTTGTCGCTTGAACCGTGAGATAGGGATCAGAACTCAGATCTTCCAAATCCACTGAAGCAGAATTGCTGAGCATGGTTGGTGCAGCAGGGAAGCCTGCAGGCGATGCAGCCGGTGGTGTGTAACTGGAAGGAACAAGAATCAGTTTCGAAAGAAGATTGATCTCGGTGGCCACAAAATTCGAATCAGTGGTTGTGAATGAAAGGTCCTCAAGCTTTTCCAGCACCACTGGCCCGGTCATCCCCTTTGCGCCGCCAGGCGGATTGTAAACCACGGAAAGATCAAAATTCGCCGGATGCACGGCGTTGGCTTGTGTCGCGATGCCGAAAAATTGCGGCCAGTCAAATGGCTGGTCAGCACGGACCATTAAGGCGACATTTCCGTTCGCATCCTGTAAATCAACAAAGCCGGTTGCATTCAACATGACCAGTCCCGCGGTGACTGGGCTGCCGGCAAGCGGAAGCGGCACGGCCTGTGTAATGGGAGCGTCTGCCACCAGAGGCCTGAAGCGCACGGGAACTGCCACAGGCGGTGTTGGCTGGCAGTGATCGGCATCGGCATTCGCAGGCAGGAAAAGATTTGGCGGTGGCACGGTGCCCAGATCGATGCCGGAAAAAGATAGTCCCTGGTCCGCGAGGATCACGTTTCCAAATGCGACGCTGACATCGCTCAAGGTCTGGTGTTCACCGCTGGAGTCCAGATAAGACGATGACAGGCATACGGCGAACTTCAACGCATCGTCGGCCGACCACTGGATTTCAGTCACGGGAGTAGCTTTCTGCGTGGCTGGATTTACGATTGGCTTGCCAGTGACATCTTCAAAGAGCGGATCTACCAGCGGCCGTCCCTGTCCATTGACCGTGGTCACCTGCGTAAGTCGCACTGCACAGCGATGGCGAATGTCGGCATCGGCTGCTTGGCCGGTCTGCGGGCCTTTCATCTCCTGAAAAATGAGCACGTCTCCCGGCTGAAGATTTGGCAGCGTGCCGTAAAGCGTAGCTTCAGTTGCGCCGATGGGCAGGCAACAGTTGGTGTCACCCCAGGTATAAAACAAGAGCTGATTGTGTTCTGGAAATAATTCAGCATCTTGCATTGGCTCAAAAACAATCACGCCTGCCAGAAGAGCGGCATGCTCATTGCCGGAGCCGAAGTTCAAATTCGTGGGCATGCCGGGTGCTTGCGTGTAAAAGCGCGTCTTGGTGTGATCCACAAAAACCTGTGAGGACACTTGAAGCTGCATCCACGTGCGCGCGTTGCATCCATCGTGAACGTGATAGTCCACCAGCAAGGCATGACGGCGCAGTGAGATCCGGCTGCGCGCGGTTTCCAGATATGCTTCTGTGGCGACTGCATCCTGCTGGTAGCTCATGTAGTCGCCCACGTAAGCGATGACTTCCGCGAGCACCACGCCAAGGTCGGCTTCAGTGGTGGCTCCCCAGTCCGGTAAAAGCTGGTTCAGCCGGTCCAGCATGATGCTGCGGAAAGAGCCGTAATCTTTGGCCAGATAATTAATCGGCGGCGGAGTTGGCAAGTCAGGCGGACAATCAGGCGGTTTGGGTGCGCAGTCAAAGTCCGGACCGCACTCCACTTTGAAGCAGAAATCCACGTCTGCCAGTTGCGGATCAAAGCCAGACAGCACTTCTGTTACAACAAAAGAATCTTCCTGCGCCTGCTGGGCGTTGTTCACCAGCCGCAGCGTGTAGGTGGAAAAATCACCGGCCTTATTCGTGCGAATCACCAGCACTTTGGCGACGTCAGCCAGGGCTGCAAAATAACCTTGCTCCAGCGCATTCGCCTGCGGCGGAGGAGTGGAAGCCGGGGAGATCCATTGCACCGTGATGCCGGTAATGCTCTCACCGCCGGTGATCAACACATTTGCTGGAACCAGGCTTGCGGGAACGGCGTTCAGGCAATGGACGAGCAGAGTCTGCTGCCGCGGACTGTTCAGCGGAATGGCATCGTGGTCCAGCACTTCAAGGTAGTCAATGCCGTTCAAGTTCGGATTGCCGAGCACCGCGCCTTTGCGATTATCGTTGCAGCAGCTATAAATCATGAGGCTGTTCCGTAAATAAATGTCTGTACCTGGGTCACATCAGTGTTCACCAGGGAATATGTGACCTTGACGGTCAACTGGGCCTCTTGCGACAAGGCCTCAACCGAAATTACTTTCACGTAATTGCCCAGCCATTTTTGCAATGCGCCCTGCACGGCAAATTGCGTGGCCGCCGCCATTTCCATGCTGTTGGGCGCGAAGGGAAGTTGCAGGAGACCACTGCCAAAATCCGGCAGGTTCACGCGCTCACCGGGCGAGGTGAAGAGCACCTGCTCGATCAGCTGGTACACATAATCCTGCAGGGCAGCTTCCTGGGTGCGGCCGCGTCCATCGAATTGGTAAGGGAAACTGAGATTCATGGCTGTTCGTCTCGCTACTTCGTGATCAATGCATCCTTCATTTTGTTGACGATTCGTTAACTCGCTATCGCGCGCGTTTGCGCGGCCACCGGCAAAAGTGGCGTACCTGTGGGAACGCAAATGGACACTCCGCTCATGAGGGCAAGAGGCTGTCCCTGTGAAACAACTCTTACTGATCCCACAATCCACTGCCCGGTAACGCATGGGCCGTTGCCGGCTGGAGGCACAAAGGCGCATCCCGCTACAGCGTAAGGCGCGGCGATGGTCGCGATGGGCATGCCTGAAACCATCACGACCGGACTCGGCACGGTGGGCATGGCCTGGCCTCCGTGGGAACAAAGAACCGTTGCGCCGACATGCAAGATTGGTCCCGGCATTCAAATCACCTCAAAATAAAAAAGTCGTTCATCAAAAAACAGCTCACTGCCACGCCGTTTCATACAACACGTTTCATCACAACGCATTTCATTTACAAAACCGTCAGGCCGCCCAGATTAATGTCAACGGCAGGACCTAACATAGTGATGGCAGCGCCTTTTCCGTTGCTTATATAAATTCCTGAATCGTTCACCACGATCATTGCGCCGGTGGTGCTTTTTAAAACGATTCCGCCTGTAACCGGCGTCGGCGGCGCGTCACTGATCAGCAGCATGTTTTGTCCGGTGGTCTGGAACAAAATGTTTTGCCCCGGCGGAATTGCGGGTGGCGCGGTGGCAAAGATGGGAACGTCCGCGACTATCCCCCAGAATCCTCCGGTCCAGATGGGGTAGTCAGGATCGCCCTGCTCAAACTCAACCCAGACCTGTGAGCCGATGGGCGGAACGACAAAACATCCGGACTGAATGCCGGCGGCGGGAACACAGGGCATGGCCCAGGAGGAAGGGATTTCCCCCAGAACGTCTGGCACTTGCAGCAAGACGCGGCCAATCTGTTCAGGGTCAAGGTTCTCAATGACCAGCCCACGATACTTTCCGTAATATTTAGTTGGATTGCCGCCTGCGGCGGAACTCTGCGGACTCATGACGCCACCGTTTGCACTGTGGATACCAAGCCATTACGGCTCAGCTTGAAACTTTGCTTGTACTCGCCGCGCTTGATCTTGTGGGTTACGCTCTTGACGTAATACAAACCATCAAACGCGGGCCCTGCGCCACGCACGCCAACTAACTGGCGCGCCTTCAAGACTCCGCCATAGCGCACCACGTCAAGACTGCCTTCTCCGGTTACTGCGTCTGCCCACTGCGAAGCTGTCGCCATGCCAATCATGATGGCCTGGGGGATCGAGCGCTTTGATAGATCATCGCGAATGGGCGTGAGGTCAGGCGGAATATTTGTGGGCAGCGGCGGAATCAGCCCGAGCGGCGGATTCAAGGGAGTGATCGGCGGGATCGGGATGGGAATGGATACGCCGGTCTCCTGGTTATAGATGTAAACAATGGGAATCCTGTTTTGCTGCTGGTCAAAATTGAAGCTGAGACTTTCCACGTTGGTGTATGCATCCATATCCACGTTCAAGGCCGGTTGCACCGCGCCGAATTTAATTTGCGGGCCCCAATAGGCCTTGCTCACTCCGGGAACAGGACCGGGATCGATATAAAAAACGTAGCCAACGCGATCGGCCAGCGCGCGGATGTAAGCCAGGTCAGTTCCTTGCTGGCTGGGGATCTGGTCAGTGGGCAGTGGAACGTCAATCAGGATGCTGGGGATCACAAGCGGGATAACGCCGAACATGGAATATTTGGCGATCAGCAATGCAACGCGCGCCTCCGCCGGGCATGCAGGGAAGGGAAAGCCGCTCCAGTCTGACTGGTTCATCAGCGCCGATAAATCCTCACCGGTAATGGTGAGCGTGGAATTGGAGCCTTTGTCTCCGGGCGCAATGTGATTGTTGGTCACAACGCCATCAATCAGCACATTGGCTATGCCATTCACCGTGGCCACCAGTACCACACGCATGAACAGCAGCGGAGATCCGCCGGAAAGCAGGAAGAGAATCTGCAGCGGCGATTGCTTGTCGACAATAAACGTGAGCTGAAAGCCGCTGGTGCCAGTGTCATTCACCGTGACCTCGACCGAGTCCAGTGCATCCATCACCGGGCGCGGCGGAGTCATGGGGATGAATGGTCCCATGAGCAGATTCAGCTGTACGCTATCGAGCATTGGGCATTCCTGGCACGCCCTGAGGCGTAGTAATGTTCACCACAGTTCCTGGTGTTTCCACCAGTTGGTTGGGTTCAATTGCGCCGTTGGCGTCGCAGATGAGCCAAAAGATCAGCGGATCGCCGAGATATTTTGCGGCGATCAGATCAAGGCGGTCGCCCTGGCGCACAACGTGCTGCGCAATGGTGGCAAAGTTTGGCGGCCCGGGCTGCGGCACAAAACGCCGCGCCAGATAGCTGATGGTCTGACCTTCAGCATTGATGTAAGTGAGAGTTCCCGAGCCGTAATAGCGGCTGTCAGTAGGGAAATTTACCGCCGGCACTACTCCGCTCTGAATCAATCTTTGCAATGGAGAGATCATGGCAAGCCTCCCAGGCCAAGCACGGAAATGGCCACGCTTGTGGCTTTTGCAGCCAGTTGTTGTTTGTTGGTCAGATAAGTCATGTACATGCGCCCGCCGGGATGCGAGAAGCCGAGGTCATCCACGCTCAAGACGCGCATGCCCAGGCTGATTTTTGCCCGGATGGGATTCAGGTTCGGGTCGAATGCTTCTTCAGTGATGGAAAAATCCGTGATCCGCACCGGCACCACGCGGCTCTTGCTCCAGACAAAAAGAGTAAGCGCCTGCTCCAGTGGAATGATCTCAAGCTGGCCCTGGTTGGCCATTTGATCATCGGAGAGCAGGGTTTCCACCGTGGGATTCACCAGCATCTCCAATTGCGCGATCTGCGGCTGCAAACCGTACTGCACTGCGATGGGATTTTTCCTGGGAAATTCCAGCTGATCAGTGGCGTCCAATTCCGCTTCAATCTTGATCGTTTCCACGGCCGGCCCGCGCAGGCGCAACGCATCCACGCGCGTACCATCCTGCGCGCCCTGCACAGCCTGAATCTGCAGCGTGCGCGACAAGCTGTCTGGGTTGTACTGCAAGGCGATCACGCTCCTGAGCGCAGACGTGTCCGGGTCCATGGTGACAATGCCACCTTTGACCAGTCGCGGCGAATTGGGGAAGCTGCTCATTGTTGTCCCTTGGGCGGCTTGGCAGCCTTCGTCATTTCCATAACTTCGCTCGAGTCATGCGGCCCCACCTGCGGCCATGACGTTCCATCGATGGTAAAGAAAAAATCACAACCTTCTTTTCTCGGATTATCCCTCTTGGTTCTGTCTCCGACAGGCCTGGCCGTATGCCATTCACTGTCATCCCGCAATGCCGTCTTGATGGCCATATCATTAAATTTGTAGATCATCATGTCGGGTGCGACTCCGACAGCGCGGGTAGCTTCTTTCACTGCATCTTCAGGTTTGGAATAAGTGCGTTCACTGGCGGCAAGATTGTTGATGGCGCTGGCGTAGAGTCCAAGCGTCAGATCAAACGCGGCGCGAATATCATTGCAATGTTCCTGTTCCGCCTGTCGGCAGAGATCAGCACCTTCAGGAGTGAGCGTCCAATGAATCGGGAAGTTCGTTGTTCCCGTTTTTCTATTGGCTAATATCCTGGCGTCTTTGCATTCATCGGTCGTGTCGCGCCATATGCCTTCATCGTACTGGCCGGCCTGTGTATAAGCTGAACGAATTGGCGGCATCTCCGCATGCGTGGGGTTCAGTTTGTGCACGGTCTTTCCGCCCTCCTGAACCGCAGTGGTGGTAATTTCAGGCGCCTTCGCATTACCAGGATTGAATGAGGTGATTCCAAGCACTTCGTCGGCCTTGAGTGGTTTCTCGCGGCCGCGCGTCGGGCTGGGCGGCAATGACTTCACAAACTTCTTGAATCGCTCGCGCTCCAGCGGGGCAACATTACACTTGTGATAGAGATTGTTGGTTTCAGGCGAGCCCCATCCCCAGGTGCTTGGAGCGCTGGATTTCATTCTTCCATAGGCCGTGCTGTTGCCAACGTCTTTGAATGGATCTTCTTCGGGTTTCACCACGGGACCCGGCACATCTACGCCCTGGCCCGCACTCTGGCGCGCCAGCCTGCCCACTTGATCAGGACGGGTTGCCACTCGTTTTGCGGCAGCCCCGGTATGGGCGGCCTGATGCGCTTCCTGCTCTGCCGCAGCATCATGACCAACGCGGACTTCAGAGAATGAAGTGTTTCGCGGCTGGACATTTCTCTGTTGAACATTTCTCTGTTGAACAGTGTGGGCCAGTTCATGC
>DASZMF010000142.1:0-2535 GCA_035552035.1 Candidatus Angelobacter sp. | reverse complement strand
GGATGCCCGGTAGCCATTCGAAGTTGATTTCCCGTTACGTACTGCGTTCTTACTTTGTGATCTAGCCATGGAAACTCCTATGCCGCTTGGTCGCTCAATACGGCAAAAACTTGTGTGGGTGAACCTTTTATTTTACTAGCTGTGAAGGCTTTGTGCCGCTGAATCTCACTTGGTTCCAGAAGGGGAATTGCCCAGCCCCATAGATTGCAAATGCTTGGATTGCATATGCTTGGCAAACATCTTTTCCGGATCAATCGCGATAAACGTTCCCGTACTGCGCGCCAGCACATCGCCTTTATCATTCCGAATCTCTGCAGCATTGATATGCCTGCGGCCTTCCACGCTTTGCTCATAGCCAACAGCTGTAAGTGGCTGGCCCAGCGGCACCGGCTTCAGATACTTGATCTCCATGGATCCGGTAAGCGCCAGCACATTGCGGAATTTATTCACTTTGCCCATGGCTTCATCCAGAATCGTGGCGATAATTCCGCCATGGCAGTGGCCCGGAGGCCCGGTGTATCGGCGTGAAAGCTTGAAATGGCAGATAGCCTGGCGCGCCTCTTCGTCCAGAGAAAACTTCAGGTGCATGCCGTTGGCATTGTCATTGCCGCAGACAAAACAGTGGTTCTTGCGCGGCTTGGGTTTGCCTTGGATCGCGTGGCCGGGTGAGTGCTTAGATTTTGCCATGAGAGATAAACGAAGATTCTAACATCCCCGCTGAATGCCGGCAGATGAGAGCTGAGTGCTGACCGGCTACTTCCTCGCCACCAGTTCCGCCACGCCCTTCCGCTGCATGGTTTCGTGATAATGCAAAATTCGCATTGAAGAAAATGACTGCAGCAATTCATTCGGCTGTAGTAAAAACATGGTATGGCTGGGACCTTTGCCAAATTGCGTGTGATCCGTGGTATATGTCTTGTAAATCAGATGTCCGCCCGGCTTGAGCGCGGACGCTAATGCAGGGAAGAGCTTGCGCTGTAGAAAGAAGAAGCCAAGAATCAGATCGTACTGTTCCCGGCCAAGATCCTGTGAACCATCCAGGTCTTGAATTTCTGTGATGATAGAACCGCCAGCTTTGCTGAGCCTTGCATTCTTTTGCGCGTATGCAATTGCGACATCCGAAATATCCAGCAGGCGAACTTGCCATCCCCGCTCAGCCAACCAGACCGCATGCCGTCCCACGCCTCCAGCAATGTCTAACGCCTTTCCCGCAGGCATGCCAGAAAGAAAAGCCTCGTAAGCGCTCACCAGCAATGGGTCAGGCTCCAGCGAACTGTGAGATCGCTCGCTGTGTTTCTGGTTCCAGATCGCCTTCTCGTCCCTTGTCATTACTTGCGCTCGCTATGTCCTTGACTGTAAGTCCTACCAAAGAATAACCGCAAACACCGCTATTTTGCTGCGCTATACTGGAACTGTGAGTACTGAGAAGGAAAAAACGTTTGACCTGGAAACCTTTGGCTGCCAGATGAATGTGCATGACTCTGAAAAAGTCATTGGCACGCTGGTGCATCAGGGATATCGCCAGGTTGAGACCGTGGAAGAAGCCGGCCTGGTCTTCTACAACACCTGC
Source organism: Candidatus Angelobacter sp. (assembly GCA_035552035.1). GTDB lineage: Bacteria > Acidobacteriota > Terriglobia > Terriglobales > Acidobacteriaceae > Angelobacter. The sequence continues at coordinate 965 of DASZMF010000142.1, read as the reverse complement.
TCCATCCGCGATAAAGCCGAGCAAAAAGTCTTTAACCGGCTTAACGACTATAAGAAGTTCCAGAAGCAAGGCAAAAAATTCGCCGTGATTGGCTGCGTGGCCCAGCAGGAAGGCGAAAAAATATTCGAGAAAGCGCCCTATGTTTCGCTGGTTGCTGGCTCGGCTTCTTATCGCAACCTGCCTGCCATGCTGGTACAGATAGAAGCAGGTAACAATCGCGTTACCGGCCTCGACGACCGCGAGACTGACCTCACGTTTGAAACTGAATTTACCGCACGCAGCAACGAACATCGCGGCTATATCACCATTATTGAAGGCTGCGACAAGTTTTGCGCCTATTGCGTGGTGCCGTATACGCGCGGTAAAGAGCGCAGCCGCACCTCTGACTCCGTAATGGCTGAAGCCCGACAGATGGCCGACCTCGGCTATACAGATATTCAGCTGCTCGGCCAAAACGTAAACGCCTTTTCTGATCCTCTCAGCAAAAAGACTTTTGCTGAGCTGCTGTATGACATCGGAGAAATCTCCGGTATCCGACGCGTGCGCTTTACCACCTCGCACCCGCGGCACTTCAGCAAAGATATAGTTGACGCCATTGACGCCTCGCCCCGGCTGTGTGACCACATCCATCTGCCGGTGCAGAGCGGATCGTCCAGGGTGCTCAAGGCCATGAATCGCGAATACACGCGTGAGATGTATCTGGAAAAACTTTTCTGGATCAAAGCCGCAAAGCGCGAGATTTCCCTGACAACTGACACCATTGTCGGCTTTCCTGGCGAAACCGCTGAAGACTTTGAGCAGACGATCACGCTGATGCACGAGTGCCAATTTGACGCAGTCTTTGCTTTCAATTATTCGCCGCGGCCGAACACGCCGTCACTCAAGATGATTGATAGCATCCCTGACGAAGAGAAGGCAGCGCGGCTGCAGATTCTCATGGACCGTCAGCGTGAAATCCAAAGGGC
>DASZMF010000141.1:0-1666 GCA_035552035.1 Candidatus Angelobacter sp. | reverse complement strand
GCGATCAATACGAGCCCGGCAAGCCGTTGTGGGTGACAGAGACGGCAGATGCAGCGTGCGGCGGCAATCCATGGGCTTCCACGTTTCTCGATACCTTCCGCTATCTCGATCAGCATGGGCGTCTGGCGAAGCTTGGGGTGAAGGTGATCATGCACAATACGCTGGCATCGAGCGATTATGGACTGCTCGATGAGAGCACGCTGGCGCCAAGGCCCAACTATTGGGCTTCACTGCTATGGCACAAGATGATGGGCACGACGGTGCTCGATGCCGGACCTTCGCCTGCTCAAAATCTGCATCTGTACGCACACTGCCTGCCGGACCAGTCCGGTGGCGTAGCGCTGCTGGCGATCAATGCCGATCGGACGACAGCGCAGGAGCTGAATGTTCCGGTGAGCGCGGAGCGATATACGCTGACGGCAAAAGATCCGATGGATAAGACCGTGGAGCTGAATGGAGCTGAGTTGGAGGTTGATGCGGAAGGCGATGTTCCGCCGCTTCCGGGGATAGAGCAACACGCAGGAAGGATCGTGCTGGCTCCGGAGAGCATCACCTTTCTGGCAATGCCGAAGGCCGCCAATCCTGCATGCCGCTGAACCCGGCTTGAGAAATTAAAGAGAAGCTTTGGTGAGATCGACCGTCTGCCAGTCGCCGCGCTCGATGCCGGCTCGAATCTGCGCCGGGGTCTGGCCCTTCATGGTCTGCTGATAGGCGTAGGCGGCCTCTCTCATGCAGGTGGAGCAGGCGGCCCCGTGGGTGCCTTCGAAGCAACTGTGCAGGCTGTTGTGTCCCAGCACCCGATCGCAGTGGCAGTAGCAGGGCTCCTGATGCAGCACGTTGGGGATCTTCGCCGCCATCTTATATACAGTCACCTGATAGGGGTGTGAGAAATATTCTCCAGTGAGCTGGTCGCCGCTCAGGATGTGGGGCAACGGCTTTTTAGAGGGCGTTGCGTTGTAGGCGGGCACATCGTCGGAGGGGTTGGTCCACTGTGCGGACGCGGCCATGGTCACAAGTCCCAGGATCAGGCAGCCGAGAATTCGCTTCATGTCGCAAATGATAAATCGGCCTGAGACGGAAGGCAAAATAGAGCGATGAGCCGGGATGCGGGAAACGCGGGGCTTTTCTCTTCGACAAGGCGTAAAAAGCAAAAAAAAGGCGGCATGAACGGTGCTTTGTTCATGCCGGGAGGCCAGTGACGCAACTTGTGTCAGCCACGGTTCTAGTGCTGGCTGAAAATCTGCACGGGCGGGAAACTCACGCTTGCCGTTGAAATGAATATACCACAATGCGTATCCCCAAAATGCGAAATATGCGCAATCATAGAAAAAACGCGTCCGAAGAGGGTCAAAAGCCCACCATTCTGACCTCATGTTATGCCGTTTAGCTGTTTTATATCTGCTACTTAGGTGGATAGGCGAGCCTTGTGGAAAACTAGATAAAAATATATTCATAAAATGAAAAATTCAGATTTTGAGTATTGCAAAAGTTGGAACTTGACCTTGAAGAGGGCAGAAGTGGGTAATCGTTGTAGGCCGAGGGGTACGCTTTATAAATTTGAAAGCGTTTATTTTCGCTCAGAAGATCCTGCGTGGGTGGATGGCTCCGCAGTGATGCGGCCTGCCATTGCGGCATCGCGTTGGGTGATTCCGCCGGCATCGTGCGA
>DASZMF010000140.1:0-9329 GCA_035552035.1 Candidatus Angelobacter sp. | reverse complement strand
TGTGACGTCGCCGGTAATGACCATTTTTGCGTTGAAGCCCATGCGGGTCAAAAACATTTTCATTTGTTCCGGGGTCGTATTCTGGGCTTCATCCAGGATGATGAATGAGTCGTTGAGGGTGCGGCCGCGCATGAAGGCGATGGGCGCAATCTCAATAATGTTTTTTTCCAGAAAGCGATCAACGCGCTCCTGGTCCATGAGGTCGTACAGCGCGTCATACAGCGGACGTAAATATGGGTCCACTTTCTCCTGCAGCGTTCCGGGTAAAAATCCCAGGCGCTCACCGGCTTCCACTGCCGGACGCGCCAATATGATCCTGCTCACGCGCTTGGCATTCAGCGCAGACACGGCCATCGCCACAGCCAGATACGTCTTGCCGGTGCCTGCCGGTCCAACGCCAAAAACCATGTCATATTTTTCAATCGCGTCAATATAGCGGCGCTGATTCATGCTCTTGGGCTGCACCTGCCTCTTTCCAAACGACCGCTGTTTGCCTGCGTCTGCCAACCCACGCAGGGTCGCCGTGGTATCGGCCACTACCACGCGCAGCATGGCGCTCAGATCAGCGTCAGAAAATTCCTGCCCAGCGCTGCCGAGATGATCAAAGTCAGTAAAAATCTGCTCCGCGCGCGCCACGTCCCGGGCCGCGCCTTCAATCTGCACGGAGTCAGATTTCAGGTCAATGGCAACGTTCAGCCCGCTTTCCATCACCTGCAGGTTTTCATCGCGTATGCCAAACAGCTTCTGTATGTTCGGGACGATCTCAATATTTTTTTTCATTCAGTTTGCCGTTACTTCCCCAAATTATTCTGGTCTTTATTATTCGAGACCACCTGTTTCCGACCACCAACCTTCAACTTGCTACTACTTGAATCCCGCCAACTCTCATCGCCAGCGATGGCCAGCCACGTTGCTGCCACGCTGCTCACGCTGAAATGCATCCCACGCAATCACACGGCACTCATCTCCCGGTCCCCCAGGGCACACGAAACACTTGTGCCAAAAGGCACAGTAAACATGCACAGTAAACATAAAGATTGCTTTGTGCTGGAAATGCAGGCTCACTGGCCCGCCCGAGCGCGGAGGCAATACCATTGGCCTGAGAGTACCCCCGTTATTCGCCCAAGTCAACCAAGTTCAGGCAGCTTTCACACCGCTTTAATCTTGGATGCCAAAAGCAGGAACACGGGCACGAATTGAGCCAGCCAAAGCACACCCCGCAAGCGCATTTGCCAGGCGGCGATTGACCAATGCCCCTAAATCCAAGTAAAATAGGTTCTTCGGTTACCCCTCCGAAAAACTCTCTGATAGGAACCAAGCAGGCACAATGGCAAATCATTTTTCTGCGCTGAAGCGTGCGCGCCAAACCGTAAAACGTACCGCAAACAACCGCGCCAACACCACCCGTCTGCGGACCGAGCTGCGCAAACTGCGTGAGACCATGGCCACCGGCGATTCCAAGCTGGCCAAAGAGAGCTTTAGCGCCACCGTCTCCATGATTGATAAAGCCGTGAAAAAGGGGACCATCCACAAAAACACCGCTGCCCGTTATAAGTCCCGGTTAAGCGCCCGCGTGGCCGCCGTAAAGGCCCCCGCAGCAAAATAAGCTTTCAGAAAGTTTGATGAGAGCCCGGCTATGCCGCCGGGCTTTTCGTTTTAAGCGCTTTTTGCCGCAGATCTACGCAGATGTCCGCTGATAATGCGAAAAGATTGAGCCGCGAATTGCGCGAATGAACACGAATTCGGAAATAAATTTAGAGAGTAAGTAGAGAGGGCTAGGTCTCTGGCTTCAACAAAGAAGCCGCGAATCCCACGCAATTCACAAATTCCAATTCGTGTGCATTCGCGTAAATTCGCGGCTAACTGTTTTTTAGTTTTCTCCGCGTCTCCGCGGTGGATTTTTACCGGATCTGCGCCCATCAGCGCAAATCTGCGGCAAAGCTCTTAAGCCGCTTTATCAGCCACCACATTCACATGGTCCGCAATTGAGGTCAGCAGTTTGTCGGCATGGCCTTCTTCCTGGATCGTCTGGTCCAGCAGCAATGCCTGCTCTTTGCGTCCCAGGATTGCGGCCCATTGCCGCACTGCGCCGTAGCTGGCAATTTCGTAGTGCTCCACGCGCTGGGCTGCGGCAATCAGAGCGGCATCGCGGACAGACTCGTCCTTCGCGTCCTTAATCATGTCCTCGGCCTCTGAAACCAGTGCGGCCAGCACTTTGCATTTCAGGGGCTCGGTATTATGGTTTTCTTCTTTCAGTATCTGTTGCAGGCGCGTCACATGCACATGCGTTTCCTGCAGATGGGATTGAAACGCCTGTCTCAGCTGGATGTCAGTCGCTTTTTCGATCATTGTGGGCAGGGCTTCCGTGATTTGTTGCTCGGTGGAGAGCAGCATACGGAGCTGGTTGATGTAAAGTTCGCGCAGTGTTTCAAGATTGGCAGAGATAAATTTCATGCGAGTGGCTCCTTTTATGTATGAATAATGGTGCGTGGATGATTTGCTGCCCGGGCAGCGGCTAAGAGGAATGTTTCGCGCCGACCATGGCGTCGGCGTCCGTCAGTGAAAACGATCAGTCTTATCTTAAGCAGTATGATGTGCGCAACCCAGCGAAGGATGACCTATCGCCCAGAAGAAAGTTTTCGTAGTACGCAATGTAATACGAGTGAGAGCGCGTTGTGCAGTTTTGCGAGCTGCTTGAGTGCCGCGTGAGCTCGCCTGTGACACACAAATCTCATTGCGAGCTCGACAACTCGGACGCAAGCTGCTGGCAAGAATGGCCTGGGCAATACCTAAATTCGCGTCTTTCGCGTTAATCCACGTCCACTTTTTGATCAGCGCCTATCTGCGCAAATCTGCGGCAATTTTTTACAACTATGGGCACCCATAGATGGCCTAAGCGAGCGCGCCTAAATTTTTTCTCAGGCGATTTGAATCACCGTCTTTTAGCAGCGCCTCAACCTTCGCGTGTTCACTCTGCCAGACGGGGACAGCGCGGACGAGCAAGCTGCGTCCTTTGGCCGTGAGGGTCATCACACGGCTGCGGCGGTCATTCGGATCCACCGTAACTTTGACCAGGCCACGGCGCTGTAATGGTTTGAGTGCGGCGGTCAGGGTGGTTCGGTCCATCGCGAGCAATTCCGCCACCACCGCCATGCCCGGTGGCTTGGGGCGATTGAGTGACATCATCAGCGAAAACTGACCGTTCGTCACGCCGAGCGTACCAAGCGCATCATCAAAGCGACGTGCCAGTGCTCTTGCCGCCCGCTGGACATGCAGGCAGAGGCACGTGTCGCGAACCAGCAAAGTCGTCTCAAATGGTGGATTTAGCTTCATATCCATTGACATAGGTAAATTATATTGATATCAACGTATTTTGCTCAATATATATTGCAGGAGAAATCCCATGAAGCAGACGACGCGAATGAAGCGAAAAATTCTCACCATTGCCACAGCAAGCTTCGCCCTGGCCCTCATGCTGGGCACGGCATTGCAAGGGCAAGCACAGGCTGCTAAATCACCGTATCCTGCAATGGCCCCTCTGGAGCAGTATCTGATTGCGGACCGCAATGCCGAAATTGCCATGGCGCGGAGCGCGGCCCCGGATTCGATCTCACAGGACGCAGAAGTGATGGTGCTGGGACGCCATGGCTACGAAAACGCGGTCAAAGGCAAGAACGATTTCCTATGCATGGTGGAGCGCTCATGGACGGCTGGCATTGACGATCCGGATTTTTGGAACCCCAAGCTGCGCGGCCCGATCTGCTTCAACGCGGCAGCCACGCGGACCTATCTGCCGCTCACCATCAAGAAAACTGAGTGGGTGTTGGCTGGGCAATCCAGAACGCAAATGTTCGATAGCCTTAAGGCCGCCTTCGACAAAAAAGAACTGCCCACGCAGGAAGCTGGCACCATGTGCTACATGCTGTCAAAGCAGGCATACCTGGGCGATCAAAATGGCCACTGGCATCCGCACCTGATGTTTTTTGTTCCGCAAAGCGAAGCTAAAACCTGGGGCGCAAATCTGCAGGGCTCTCCCATCCTGGCCGCCGACGATCCACAGGACGGGCTGACCATATTTATGATCCCGGTGGCCAAATGGTCAGACGGGACAGCAGATTCGCCAGACAAGCATTGATGGATATTTTGGACTTCAGGCGATTGCTCGAAGGGTGAGTCTGTGCCGGAGGAGATTTACTTACTCAAGGTCGGTTGGCCACTGAAAAGGGAAGAGTTTGCCAGCTTCTTCCGGGGTCAGTTTAACTCCCACCAGTTCCGCGGCGCGGGCCAGTACAGGATCGCGTCCAGCAGCAAGGTCTGCAGTTGTGGGAATCATCAGCTCATCAGGGACTACGCCCACGCCTTCCAGGCTTTTGCCATCGGACATGACAATATTGGCGTCCGTTATGGCGACAGCGTAGTGAATATCCCCTAACCGGGTTGGCACCTCATGTGGGTAATACTTACTCTCCATCACCATGCCGGAAGTGCGATCGCCGATTACCGTGCCGCGTTTTTCCATCTGCACGACCCTGGCAAACAGCTCAGCCGCCGAGGCCGATTTGCTGTCCACCAGAACAACCAGTTTCCCTTGAAATGTTTTGCCGCCGCGCGATTTGGTAACAGCGCCGCGCAGCGGTTTTCTGCCGACGCGGTCACCGATCTTTACCTCATGGTCAAACATGCCGCCCAGAAAGCGCGACAGAAACTCAACATAGCCCCCGGGATTTCCGCGGAGGTCCAACACCACCGCCGCATGGCCGCGAATTTTATCCAGCATCTCATTCGCCAGATCAGGGTCATAGGCAAAATCGGGCAGCTTATAGATGATCGCGTCTTTGCCATACTCAACCGTGCGGGCCAGGTGGCGATGGTAAAGGGTGAGTAGTTTCTCTTCATAGTTCCATGGATCCAATGACACCTTGCCTATCTGTGCCATGGTATCAAGCTGGCGCATCTCGCCATTGGGTGAGCGGACAACAAGCCGCAATCCAATTTGCGGACGCAACGCGCCATAGACGTAATCTATCTTCCACAGGTCGGGGCGTATGGCCGTGTAGCCGGCCACGGTCATCACCTGGTCGCCGGGCTTGAGCCCTTTTTTCTCGGCATCTGAACCCGGCTTTACGGCGGTGATAAAGCAATCTGACTCGCCTTCTGCCTGCATCCGCCAGCCATATTCATGCGTGTTAAACCGGCCCGGCGGCAGAAAGATTGTGTGCGAGTCATTCAGCGCGCTCACGGCGCCGGCAATGTCGGCAACCGCATAACTGCGGTCAGGCGCCGTGATCATCTTGGTTGCAGCCTGCTGAAAGCGCTGGTCGATATCCAACCCATGAAAGCTGGGATCATAGTAATTCTTCTTGATCTCATCGCGCACGATCTTCAGGATATGGTCAAGCCATTCGTGATCATCCTTGGTGAGCGGGAAGCTCAGGCTTTGCGCTGTGGCAAAAGGGACGGCAAAAAACAGGATAAGGACGAGGAATACTATTCGCTTGCTCATAGATGAAAATAGTTTGGGTATTATCGGGTGGATAGATCGGATTTGCAACTGGAAAGTTGTCCGCCGTTGGCGCGTTTGCGGCACGTGGAGATTTGGACAGCGAACGCGATTCAGTGAGCGATTGTCGATGGTTACAGAATATCTCTTCAGAATACCTGGCCCTGCTGTGTGATGAGGAATTAGTAGACGAATGTGACGGCCAAGGGCCGCATTCGTGTGTTCCAGCCCAAAGGCATACAATGTGACAGGAGATAGCATGCCACAGTCATCGCACGAAAGAATTGCTGAGTTCCATAACCTTGCCGCCCACGCCCACAACGCCGCTGCGGTCGCGCACGGTAAAGGGGAACATCTAACCGCTCACGAACTTAGCAAACAGGCGCACGAGCACTCAATGAATGCACACAAACTCTCAGAAGAGCTGGCCGCGCAGCACGCACCTTCCGGCAAGAAACCATAATCCCCCTCACTCCGCGAGGGATTACAAAAAATTCCCTCTGCGTCCTCTGCGGTGAAAAAGATTGGTCCTTTAAAGTGTCGTAGTTATAGGGATCCCTCGCTGCCGCTTCGGGATTAAAGAGAGAGCAGCTCATCCTGCTGCCAGGCTGACGTCACGACCTTGGGCTCTTCACAAAGTTGGATCACCAGATTTTCCAGCACCAGGCGTTTGCTGGGGGCGTTGGAGCGCAGGGCCAGATCAGCGCGGGCGATCAGCTTGATGGCGCGGGTGAGGTCTTTGCGGGATTTATAGCGGCGGGCCTGGCGGATTACGTCGTCGGCGGCGAAGGGTGGGAGGCGGAAGCCCTGCCACAGAGCTTGCCAGATGGCGCGGGTGTCGCGCACATTTTTTTCCAGGATCACCAGCATCTGGCGGAAGGTGCGGGCCAGCATATACAGGTGGCCGATGGCGGCGTCATCGCCTTCACTGGTGGAGAGCAGCGCGTCCATTACGGCGAGCGCGCGGGTTTTGTCGCGGGCGGAGATGGCGTCAGTCAGTTCATAGAGCGAGCGCTGTTTGGCGGCAAGCACCATGGTTTCCACGTCGCCGAGGGTGATGTGTTTTTTTTCGCCCACATAGAGGATAAGTTTTTCCAGCTCATGGCTCACGAGCATCATGTCCGCGCCCAGGGCGTCAATGAGTTCGCGGGCTGCGTCCTGATCTACTTTTACATTTTCTTTCAGCGCATGGTCGATGATCCAGCGGATTCCGTCGGCTTCTTCCACGCGCGCGAGCTCGACGATGCCGCAGAAATCTCCCAGCGTCTCCCGGATGCGCTCATAGCGATCTTTATCCTGCATCTCCATGCGGCGGACGTCGGCGGGAATGCTGATGTGGTCAGCGACGAAGATGATCACCGCGGCTGGATTTGGGTCCTTCATATAGGCTTCAATCGCGGCGAATTCTTCCGCGTGCGATCCGCGTCCGTACAGTTCTTTTACGCCACGCACGAAGAGCACCTGAAACGGCGCCATGAGTGACGGAGTCTGCGCGCGATCGAGCACTTCCGCAATGCTAACTTGTGAGAGATCAAGATCGTGCAGGCTGAAGTCGCGCAGGTCAGCGGGGACAAGGTGTTGCAAGAGCGCCTGGCGGCATTGGTCGCGAAAGAAAACTTCGTCGCCAATGAGGACGTAGCCGGGGCGGAGTTTGCGTCCCGCAACTTCTGCGGTGAACTTTTCTGCAGGAGCAAAGCTGCGGCCCGGCATGCTAGAAGGCCTCCGTGATGTCGCTGATCAAGGTGCGGGCAAAATCCTGCGACATGCGCTGCAGCGCGGGCGTCTCTTCTTCAAAGAAGCTAGTGACTTCGCGCGACACCTGATATTGCTGCCGGAAAACATAATTCTGATTTTCAAACAGCACGCGTCCGCTGTGCTCAGTGAGCGAAACTTTCATGGCCACGGTAACGATGGCGCTGGAGATGCGTCCGGTTTGCGCGTCATAGGTGAGCGGCGAGGTTTGCGCGGAGATGACGATGCATTTCAGTGTGGCGTCGGCTGAATCGCTGGCTTCATTGATCACGTGATATTTTGAGCGCGCAATTAGTTCGCGGACAACATCACGCGTGAGCAGCTGTTCAATGCGGTACGTCTGCGTCTGATTGATGAACACTGGCACCGCGATGGTGCGGATGCTGGCGGGCAGTCGCGTATTGTGGCCCGCCGTGTGATAGCCGCAGCCGGTGAGAGCGAGTGCGATCGCCATCAGCAAAATCGTCGCCCGTAAAAATGGAAGGCCGCGTTTCACTGCACCTTTCCATGCGGCCGGACAGCAGCCAGCGCAGTGGCGCAATCAGCGGCGGTGAGTGCTGCGAGCCGGAGATTGTCAACGGCCACCCAAAGCCAGAAACCGTTTTCATGCACCGTGTCACGCCGCACGGCGACCATGATTTCGTCCTTGCCCGCAACGTTCACGTTGCTGGGAGAATCTTCTGGCGCGCGCGCAATCTGTACATGCTCGCCAGCCAGGTGTCGGGCGAAGTCTCCGGCAGAGATCGTCTGCGCCAGCTCAATGTAAATAGAAAATGTATGCGCGTGGAACACCGGAGCCTGCAACAGTGTGAGTGCCGGCATGGGCGCGTGTGTGCCCAGCAATTTGCGCAGATGATTGGCGATGCGGTGCTCGGTGACGTCCAGTGGGCGTGCCGTGCCAGTGCCGTAGCGGTCCAGCATGTTGAAGGCAACTTGCGCGCCAAATGTCGCCGTGGGCATATTTTGGAACGATAATAAATTGATAGTCTGCTCGTGGAGTTCATCCATTCCACGGCGGCCTTTTTCAGATACAGGCTCAAACACCGTGGCCACTGTGCTGCGGACCTCGCCTGCTTTTTTTGCGCGGAGCAACAACAGCGCCAGCACAATCGCCGCCGGATGCGCCGTTACCACCGAACTCGATTCCAGCGTAAAGTGTGTTGGCTCGCCCAGTTCGCGCTCCACCCAGGGCGCGCAGACAGGCATATTCGGCTCGCCTTCCAGCGCGTAGGACATGTCAACAATCGCGCTGCCGGCCTCGCGTGCCAGCTTCCATTTTTTGCGCGTGAATTCCTCGTCAGAGGCAAAAAACGTAAAGTCCGTTTGCGCGAGCTGATCGCGCCCTACTGGCAGCACCACGGATACTTCCTCCTGCACCACGTCCAGCTGGCCCAATGACTCTTCGTCATCCAGCAGTTGGATTTTTGCGGAAGGGAAGTTGCGTTCTTCCAACACGTCTTTTAGTTCTTTGCCTTTGAGCGTGGCACCGCCCACAATGGCCACTCGGAAGAGGTTCTGTGTCTCAGTTTTCATCTGGATTCTGGAGCTTCAATTATAGGCTGCGGTGCCGGTTCCGTGGGCTTGCGACGAAAGCCATAAGACAGGCGCGTAAATATTCCGCTGCCTGCATAAGTCACTGCAATGATAAACAGCATGTAGTGGTGGAACGCCACCAGCAGTCCAAAGAACCCGCATATAAGAATAAAGATCTGGAACGGATGCCGGCTGCGCAGATTCAAATCTTTAAAACTATAAAAGCGCCACGTGCTCACCATCAGGAAACTTACAATCACCATCACCGCCAGCCAGAGCGGCGCCAGCTGCGGCCAGAGAATCGGTGCACCTTTTACTAAATGGATCGTCGCAGCCACCACGCCTGCACCAGCAGGAATCGGCAAGCCCACAAAATATTTTCTCCCCGGCCGCCCCGGGTTCGATGGTTGCGGATTCAGCTGAATATTGAATCGCGCCAACCGGCTCGCCCCGGCGACGAGAAAAATAAACGTGGCAATCAGCCCCAGCTGCACCATCTTGTCATGCACCGCAGGGAAGCCGCGATCGGGCAGCAAACTAAAGC
>DASZMF010000139.1:0-4004 GCA_035552035.1 Candidatus Angelobacter sp. | reverse complement strand
TCTGGGCTGTGAAGTCGGCACGGTGAAGACGCGTGTCCATCGCGCGCTACAGGAACTGCGACAAGTATTTCACCAGCTTGAAAGTGGAAAGCCGTTACAAGGCAAGGGGCCGCAAGGGGCGTGGCCAACGCCCGGGAGTGTGCAATGAAGTGTGAAGAAATTAGCGAGCTTCTACCGGATTATCTGCAGAGCAGACTCAACTCTGAGCAGAAAGCAGAAGTAGAAAAGCATCTGGTGGGCTGTGCCGCCTGCGGTGAAGAAGCCGCACTCTGGCAGAAACTGGCCCTACTGCCAGAAGAGCAACCCAGCAAGGTGTTAGAGACAAGATTTAAAGCAATGCTTGAGAGTTATCAGGAAGGCCGCTTGGAGAAGACGAGTCCCGCAGTCGGGCAAAGTAAGCCTCCGGTTTCTATGCTATGGGGCCTGGGTAACTGGAGACAATTGCCCGCAGCCGGCATTGTATGGGCCTGCCTGTTCCTCGCTTGCGGATACTTTATCGGCAAACACTCTGATCGCGGCAATACCGAAACGCAGCCGCAGATAGACGCAGTGAAACAAGAGCTGGAAGCTACCCGGCAGATGGTTGCGCTCTCCATGTTGCAGCAGCAGTCTGCCAGCCAGAGGCTTGAAGGCGTGAGCTGGAGCACGCGTTTGCCTGATCCGGACGCCAAGGTTCTGGGCGCTCTGCAGCATACCTTGCAGTTTGATAACAGCGTTGACGTTCGCCTGGCCGCGCTTGATGCGCTCAGCCGATACGCTGGTCGCCCTGAAGTCCGCAGCCAACTGGTAGATGCGCTGCAAACCCGGCAGTCGCCGCTGGTGCAGGTGGCTTTGATTGATCTGCTGGTGGACTTGCATGACAAAGGAGCAGTGCCGCAGTTCAAGAAATTCCAGCAGGATCCCATGGTTAATCCCACGGTAAAGAAGCGCGTGGATTGGGGAATTCAGCAGTTGAACTGAGCAGTAACAGCTTTCGCAAAGAACAGATTGGAGATGCCATGTTAAAGCACAGATGTCTTACGTTGGTCCTGATGTATTCGCTGGCCATGTTGCTGTTGCCGCAAGTCAGCAGGCCGATTCACGCCGCAGGCGATGATAACGATTCCGATTCCAATTTACGGCTGCAGGAGAAAGAAACGATTCGCAAAAGCTTCAACCTGACTGCCGACCACAAGATCCTGGAGATTGACAACGTTTTTGGCTCGATAGAAGTCACCGGCGGCGAAGGGAATCAAGTTCAAATGGTAGTGAATAAAACCATCTCTGCGGAGTCCAAAGACAGAATGGAAGCTGCCAAAAAAGAAGTCACTCTGGATATTACCGACCAGCCGGACTTCTTAAAGTTCTACGTGAATGGCCCATTTCGCTGCAACTGCAATGATGGTTGCGAAGGGAACCGTGGTGACCGCGGCTACAGGGTAAAGATGGATTTCCAGCTCCAGGTGCCGCGGAATATTGAAGTCAAACTGAAGACCGTCAATTCGGGGCACGTCAACGTGCAGAATGTGACGGGAAATTTTTCAGTACACAACGTCAATGGCGGAATTGAGATGCTCAACGTTGCCGGCTCCGGCTTGGCCAAAACAGTGAACGGTCCGGTGAAAGTGACCTTCCGGGAGAATCCGCGAGAGAACTCTGATTTTGCCACCATCAATGGCAATGTTGAACTTTATTTTGTCCACGGACTGTCCGGCGACTTCCGCTTTAAGACCATGAATGGCCACGTTTTTAGTGATTTTGACATGACCTCGCTGCCGGCGCAGCCCGTGAGTGGTGAACAGCGCGGCACAAAGTTTGTATATCGTTCGGACCGCTTTACCGGTGGACGCATTGGCTCCGGCGGCCCAGAAATCAAAGCAGAAAATCTAAATGGAGATATTCGCGTTCTTGAACACCAGCAATAATCAAAAGGATAATCTATGAACTATTACTTTAAGTTTTATAAATGCGTTCTTTTTGTAGCGACAGCTTTGTTGGTCGTAGCGCAGCCTCTGTGCGCCCAGTCTGACAATAGAGTCTCTGTCCCCTTAACCGATCCTTCACGCCCAGTGAGTCTAAGCGCGCATCTGGTAGCGGGCAGTATCACTGTAAAAGGCGCTGACGTGAAAGAAGTCGTGGTCGAGGCCAAAAATCGCGGCGAAGAAGAATCTGGCCGCGAAAGCAAGGCCGGAGGCATGAAGCGTATTCCCATGACTTCTACCGGGCTGAATATTGAGGCAGACAATAACCAGGTCCACATCAGCACGGATTCCACGCAGCGCGCCACCGATCTTGTGATTACCGTGCCCTTCCACACCTCGCTTTCACTGCATACGGTGAATGACGGCAATATTTCCGTGAGCGGCGTTGACGGCGAGCTGGATATAAACGATGTAAACGGCGAAGTGGATCTCAAAAATGTGGGCGGCAGCGTGGTGGCCCATGCGCTGAACGGGCACGTGGTGGTGACCATGAACCGTGTTGACGCTCAGAAACAAATGGCTTTCAGCTCGCTCAATGGCGACATCGACGTAACTTTTCCAGCTGATCTCAAAGCAAATGTAAACATGCGCACCGATAATGGCGAAGTTTACAGCGACTTTGACGTAAAGCTGCTGCCGAAGGCCCCACAGCAAACCGTAGAAGATAATCGAGGCAAAGGCGGTAAATACCGCGTGAAAATTGATAAAAACGTGCTCGGCACGATCAATGGCGGCGGCCAGGAAATTCAGTTCAAGAATTTCAACGGCAATATTTATATCCGGAAGGCTGGAGCAAGCAAGTAAGAGTTAAACTGCGCCCGGATTGGTTATCAGTCCGGGCGTTTTGTATTAGCGTCGCTTCGCTTTAACCATCGCATCCAATTCTGCCTCATCCGCCCCTTCGCCTTTGAGCCGGACACGTCGCTCCGCAGTCAAATCAAAGCTCACGCCATGTTCAGTCACCCGATAAGTAACTTCAGCCGGCTCAGTGCGATTTCCCAGCATCAGCTCAATGTCTTCCAAGCTCAGCGCGTCAGCTTCTTTGCGTTCTGCCTGCAGCCGCTTGGCCGTGGCTTCCACCTCATGCATCACGCGCATGAAATTGCCGCCCAGAATCTTGTGTATCTGCTCGCGGGTGTAGCCGCGTTGCAGCAGGGCTTCGGTGATCTTTGGCAGATCAGCCACGGAATCAATTCCATCTGGCAGGGAAGTCACTCCATCAAAATCTGAGCCTAGCCCTACATGGTCGATACCCGCGACCTTTGCCACATGATCAATATGGTCGATCAGAGATTTCAGCGGCGGACGCGGAAACTGCGCTGCCCACTTCTTTTCGATGGCTACCGTATCGTTGTAGCCCACAGGATTGCCATCAGTATGCGGATGGGCTTTTTTGAACGCCTCAACCTCGGCGTCACGTTGTTTTACTTTTTCCGGATCAGAAGATGCCTTGCGGTAATTTTCATCAATGAACGCAGAGTAAAAGTTCACCATCACCACGCCGCCATTGTGCGTCATGGCACGCAGCATGTCGTCAGTCATATTTCGCGGCTGGTTGGTCAGTTCCCTGGCTGACGAATGCGACGCAATCACCGGCGCCTGGCTTACCAGCAGCGCCTGATAAAACGTGGCGTCGGAAACATGAGAAATATCCACAATCATGCCCAGCCGGTTCATCTCGCGGACCACGTCTTTGCCAAAATCGGTCAAGCCATTATGGTGTTTTACGTTGGGGTCTTGAATGTCGCCGGAGGAATCGCCCCACTCGTTCGTATTGGACCAGGTCAGCGTCATGTAGCGGACCCCTATGCGGTAAAAATCGCGCAGCAGCCGCATATCATTTTCAATCGCGTGGCCGCCTTCAATGCCCATCAGCGCAGCAAATTTATGCTGCTCATGCGCGCGCAAAATATCGTCGGCGGTAAACGCCATGGTCATTTTGTCAGGATGCCGGGCCGCCTGCTCATAAACGCTGTCAATCAGGTCCATGGCGCGTTTGGCGTAATGGCCTTTGAACTCCGGCTCAACCCAGATAGAGAAGAA
>DASZMF010000138.1:0-2120 GCA_035552035.1 Candidatus Angelobacter sp. | reverse complement strand
AACGCTGCTCGCTTCATGTTCATGAATCTTGATCGGGTGAACGCTACTGGCTCCAGCCCTGCCAGTCTCACCGCCGGTGCTGACGAGGCACAGCTCAGCAAGCTGGAAAATCGCTGGATTTACTCGCGCTTTTATCGTGTTGCAGGCGAGGTAAACCAGAGCCTCACGGACTATCGCTTTGACGAAGCGGCCAACACTATCTACAAGTTTTTCTGGGGCGAGTTCTGCGACTGGTATCTGGAGATCATCAAGCCGAGCCTGCTGGGCCCGCCCGAAGAGGCGCGCGGCGCACTTACTATTCTCGGCGAAGTGTTTGAAGGCTCATTGCGGCTGCTCTCGCCCTTGATGCCTTTCATCACAGAGGAAGTCTGGCATGCCATGTATGACGGCAAGCCGCCGGTAAAGTCGATTGCCCTGGCAAGCTATCCGCAGCGCGAAGAGCGCTGGATCAACGACCAGGCTGAAGAACAGATGACAGTATTGCAGGACTTGATTGAAAAAGTCCGCAACATGCGCGCGGAAATGAAAGTGGAGCCGAAGGTAAAAACTCCGCTGCAGGTTCACTCTGCCGCTGATATTCAAAAGCTGGTGAATGAGAATCGCGGCATGGTAGAACGGCTGGCCAGCGTGGATGGAATCGAGTTTACCGATGCATCGCTGGCGCAAAAGCCGGGCGCGCGCACCACGCCCAGGTTTGAAGTGGCGCTGGTGTATGAACAAAAAGTAGATATCGCCGCCGAGCGTGAGCGCATGACCAAAGAGCTCGGCAAGCTGGAAACCGAGTTGGCTAACGCTGACCGGCAGCTGGGCAATGAGCAGTTTCTGGCGAAGGCACCGCCAGCCGTGGTGGAAGGCATCCGCCGGCGACAGGGCGAACTACATGGGCTCATTGGAAAGTTGAAGACTGGATTGGCTCAACTGGGGTAAGCTTAATTTGGTTAAGCTTATTTGGGTTAAGCTATTTTAAGCTCAAAAGATTTCTATGGACTGGCACAGCCGCAGAATCAGCGCGATTTTAGAACACGCCTTGCTCGAGGACCGAGCAACCAGTGACGCCACGTCGCGCGCCTGCATTGAGCCGCAGCAGCGCGCCACCGCCACTATCCTGGCGAAACAAGACTGCATACTGGCCGGCGTGGGCGCTACGGCGCGCATTCTGGAAATTTACGAGCACCTGGACCACAACGTGATTGGCCATCCTGAGGTTATTAGCCACGGAGAGATTTTTGACGGTGTCCGTCTGCGCAAAGGGCAGGCCATTGCCGTGGTCCGGCACAATGCGCGGGCGCTACTCTCTTGTGAGCGCGTGATTCTCAATGTCCTGCAGCGGCTGAGCGGCATTGCCACCACCACGCGCAAATATGTTGACGCCATTCACGGTACCAAGGCCCGCATTCTGGATACTCGCAAAACTGCGCCCGGCCTGCGTGTGCTGGATAAATACGCCGTCCGCTGCGGCGGCGGGCAGAACCACCGGCTGGATCTTTCTGATGGCGTGCTGATTAAGAACAATCACATTGCGCTGGTCGGGGGCGTGGCCGTGGCGCTGCAAAAGGCGCTGCGGAACCGTCGCGAGGAACAGCCGATTGAAATTGAAGTCCGGACCATGGCAGAACTGGATGAAGCCCTGGCCAATGGCGCAGAAAGCATCCTGCTGGACAACATGAAGCCTGAAGAGGTGCGGCAGGCGGTGCAGAGAGTGGCCAGCCATTCACGGCCTGTGCCCATTGAGGCTTCCGGCGGCATGCGGCTGGAGAATATTCGCGAATACGCGGAAACCGGTGTAGATTATATTTCGGTAGGGGCGCTCACGCATTCACCACAGGCAGTGGACCTGAGCATGCGAATCGTTCCTGCATAAAGTTTTCTTTAAAGAAAAAAGACAAAGACCAGAAGAGACTCTTTCCGGGCCGGCGGTGTGCCCAGCATCTGCCGCAAAAGCGTGTCTCCTGGCAATGGCTATTGGTATTGGAACGCTATGGAGCGCGTTTCCGCGCAGGATCCGGGAATTATATATTTTGATGTAAAAATATCTATTTTCATTATTATCAATGAGATAGGCTCGGCCATGACCATTTGCATCCAACAGATTTTGAATCATAGATGGGTTCTATCACTCT
>DASZMF010000137.1:0-1551 GCA_035552035.1 Candidatus Angelobacter sp. | reverse complement strand
AGCACAGGCTGCCTCCGCTACATCATCATCAACTGCCGCGCCCGCAGGTGAAGGCGCACAGGCAGGCCAACCAGCCACTCAGTCCGCGCATGGACCAACGGACGGCGCGCCCGCAGCTAAAGCTGCCGCGGCTGTACCGGTCTCAGCCGACGGAAAAATTTCCATTGAAGACTTCATGAAAGTGGAGTTACGCGTGGGAATGGTGAAAGTGGCGGAAAAAGTAAAAGGCGCAGACAAATTGCTGCGCCTGGAAGTGGACATAGGGACGGAAGTCCGTCAGCTTGTGGCAGGAATTGCGCTGGCGTATAAACCTGAAGACCTGATTGGACGCAAAGTGGTGATTGTTGCCAATCTGCAGCCGCGCAAGCTGCGTGGGCTGGAGTCCAATGGCATGATTGTGGCTGCGTCCGTCGGCGAAAATGGCTTGCCGGTGCTGGCAAGCTTTTTGGAAGATGTGCCAGTCGGGGCCAAGCTGAAGTAAACGCATCGTCATTTCCGCACTAGAGCAAAAACGCTAGTGCGGAAATGCTGGCAAAGGGGGCGCCGGACTTTTTGGTACTGCAGTGCGTGTCGCATTCAGAACCATCGCCAGAAATGTGTAATAGCCGTTCACGCTGGTGAGGTCGATAATTCCCTGCTCTCCGAATCTGGTTTGCACGCGCGCATAGGTGGCATCGCTCACACTCTGGTTCTGATGCAGTTCAGTGCAGAATTCGTAAACCATTTCTTCATCGGAAGACATGCCTTGCGGCCTGCGGCCTTCAGCAAGTGCCTGCGTGATCTCGGCTTTTAAACCGGCCTTTACCGCGATGGGCTGATGCAGAGCCCATTCATATTCCTGGGACCAATGGCGAGCTGTAATCAAGATGGCAAATTCATTGAGCGGCGCCGACAATACGCTTTTATAACGCAGGTAATCGCCCATGGATTTAGCACGAAGCATTACTTCAGGACTGCGCAGCAGTGGAACAAATGGCCCAAACACCGGCACTTTGCGTTCGGCAAGAAAATCGTCGGCGGCTTTCTTCTGTTCCGGCGTCATCTTGTCGGCAGGAATTTCCGGCATGCGGTCGGCTGGTTTGGCTGGTTGCGTCGACGCGGATTGCTCTGCTTGTGTTTCCACAGCATTGGCTCCAACTGCCATGGCGCATGCTGCGCCTGCGCCTGTCTTGATCAAATCTCTACGCGATATCGTCATTGCCAGTCCTCCGGTTTGCCGTCTCTGTATATCACAGGGCCATTGGGGACCGAAAGAGCTTATGGCATTATTGAATTTGCTTAACGTAAAAGGAGAGGTTCTTGTACATTGATTCCCATGCCCACCTTGAGGGCAGCAAATTTGATACTGATCGCGCTGAAATGCTCACGCGCGCCCGTGAAGCCGGGCTTGAACGCATCCTGGCTATCGGCAGTCGCACCGGCCCAGGAACGTATGACTGCGCGCTGAAAATTGCCGAGCAACATGACTGGATCTTCGCCAGCACCGGCTTACATCCGCATGAAGCCAGCGTGGCAACTGAAGTGGATTATGAAGAGATGGCGGCGTTGGCG